>JADFZC010000216.1 GCA_015232735.1 Oligoflexales bacterium
AGAAGGGTATGGAATAGTGGAAATTCAAGGTCGGACTCTTCAACAAATTTTACTGTTTTTTCGAAAATGGATGGGCCATCGCCGTCAAGTCCGAACATCATCAGGGAAGATACGTTTATGCCCCGCTCATGAAGCGTCCTGATGTCATCCTTGAACAGGCTTACCCTGTTTACTTTTCCCTTGTTGACGAGATCCATGCTTTCCTGGGAAAGTGATTCAAATCCTATGAAAAGGTGGTCGCAGCCGCTTTGCACCATAAGATCAAGAAGTTCGCTGTCCCTTGCCACGTTGGTGCTTGCAAGGGCGCACCATTTAAGCCTGAGGGGAATAAGCGCCTTGAAAAGCCTCTTTGCGTAATTTGCGTTCGCTATTATGTTGTCGTCTGAAAAAATGATTGGGGTTCCTCCCCAGAATTCCTTTCCATAGAAACGAAAGAGCTGCCGGATCTCGGCAATCACAAGTTCAACGGGTTTGTACCTTATTTTTTTTCCGAAAGTGAGATGTATCTGACAAAAATCGCAGTTGAAGCAGCAGCCACGGGAGGCATTTATAAAATATGGGAAATAATATTTATTTTTAACAAGATCCCAGCGTGGAAGCTGCGACCTGCCCAGGTCGACGTCTTTTTCCATTTTGTAGACTGCACGCGGTTTATTTTTTTTGAAGTCGTCCATAAATTCAACCCATGTGTCTTCAGCCTCTCCGACAAAGACGCTGTCGACATGCTCTAGCGCCTCCTGGGGGGCGAGCGAAACGTGGACTCCCCCCATCACGACGTAAACGCCTCTTTTTCTGAATTCATCAGCAAGGCGATAGGCATAAGGAGCCATGTATGTCATGCCGGTCAGCGCGACAATATCCACCGGATCGTCAAAATTGATAAACTCTATGCTCTCGTCGAGTATCTCCATTTCAAAGTCGTCGGGGGTTAACGATGCAAGAATGGGAAACGCCAAAGACATGAAAGGCATGCGGTTGGGGATATCCTTTCTGCCTTTTTTGAAAAAGATCTTTGTGGTCAAGTCATAGTTGGTAATCAGCGATTTTTCCGCATCTCCGGAGTAAGGCATGATAAATTTTATTTTCATCCTGTCAACCTTTTTTATTGCCCGATAATAAAAGGATTTTTATCATAAGTTGGGATGTATTACGATTTCTTTTCAAGGGACATGGATTAAATTATTATATTTTTAAAATTATTGGTTTAATCAAGCCTGCTGTGCGATCTGTCTGCATTTCTCTGTTTTCATTTCTTGAAATTTTAATATAAAATACTACAGAGGCATGTTTTCTGGGGGCAGCCAAATGGTTAGACACACCATTCAGACCTATGAATCTTCCTGACTTCGCAAGCCAATTATAATCCTGATATTTGGTGGTGACAATCAATGAACAATAAAATGGATATCCCTCTAAGGCAGCTTGTCTGGCCGGTTTTTCTTGAAAACCTTCTCAGAATCTCTTTGACCAGCGTTGACGTACTGATGCTGACGGCATTTTCACAGAAGGCGGTTGCCGCGGTGGGACTTATTCAGCAGTTTACTTTTTTTATACAGCTTCTTTACTTGATGGTGACCGTCGGCGCCAGCATCATAATCTCACAGAGTCTTGGCGCCAGGCTGTTCAGGGATGCCGGGCTGGCCGGACTCGGAAGTCTCATTTTGGTGAGCGAACTGGCGTTGGTTTTGAGCGTCATAGTGGTATTTTCCGCGGATCACATACTTTCGCTTTATCAGCTTGAAGCCTCGGTGCACACCTATGCCAGGGAATTTCTGATCATTTACGGAGGAGCATCCATATTTGTGGCTATCAATATGGCCCAGGGTTCGATATTGAGGGCGTGGGGATATTCCTTTGATCCCATGCTTGTGAATATTATCGCCAATATTCTCAATATAATTGGAAATGCCATCTGCCTGATGGGATGGATGGGACTTCCCGTCTTTGGCGTCAAGGGAGTCGCCTGTTCTACAATGTTCAGCCAGTTTGTTGCCTGTGTGATTCTCGGCTATATGATGTATCGCAGAAAGGATGTAAATCTTCCCCTGAGAGAGCTTCACAGGGTGCCGCCCAGAATTTACCGCATGATTCTTTCGGTAGGCATTCCCACTGCCGGAGAAAACCTCTCATATAACATAGGCCAGATCCTCATTATGAATATTATCGCAAAAATGGGCACGGTGGCCATGTCCACCTATGTTTATGCCATAACGGTGCTTCGTTTTGTTTTCATTCCCGCCCTTTCGATCGGCATGGGGGCGCAGATCAAGGTCGGATATTTTGCCGGTGCGGGACTTCAGTCCGAAGTATATGGCCGGGTGTACAGATACCTGATCATGGGGTTTTTTACCTCGCTAATCCTGGTCTGCCTGGTAAATATGGGAAAACCCCTCATACTTCCCATATTGACCCATGACCATGAGGTATTGAGCCTTTTGACATCGGTTCTTCTGATTTCACTGCTTCATGAGCCGGGACGAAGCCTGAATCTCATAATGATCCCTTCGCTTAAAGGTGCCGGTGATGTGAGGTTTCCTGTCCTGATTGGAATGATCGTGGTATGGGGGGTTGGAGTGTTCTTTTCATACTTGTTTGGAATAGTAATGAATCTTGGAATTGTTGGCGTATGGATGGCGCTGGTTATCGATGAATGGGTGCGCGGCCTCCTTATGGTTGCAAGATGGAGATCGGGTGTATGGAAGGAGAAATCCCTTGTCAGTGCCTGTTCAAAAATAACTCCCGCATTTCCTTCCTGAAAACAGCATTCTTTTCAATTAATTCCAATTTTTTTTCTCAATATTGAAGTTAAGGGGCGGTTTCTCCGAAAAAATCCGGGCGGCCAGCTTGAATGGCCGTATTTTTGGAGGAATTTATTTTATGAATGTCAGATACATATTTTCATTGTTTCTTTTTGTTCTCTTGAGCTGCGGCTCGGAGAAGGAGGAGACTTATTCGTCAAGATCGCCTCCATCGCAGCAGGGGGCGGCTCCTGTCACTGCAGAGCAAAAGGACAGCGTCCAGGAAACCAGCGTCGAAAGTCCGCCCGCCCCCCCTGTTGTTTCAAGCGAAAATCAGGTTCCGGAAAAGGTTGAGGAAAAAAAACCGGAGGAAAAACCGGAAAACAAACCCGAGCCGGTCATCAAGTTTCCTGTCAGGGGAATGGTTGTGTTTGGAGACAGTGTTTCACGCGGGATTTTAGCGGATACCCAGGCCGGAGTGGAAATTTCCGATGGCCTGAAAAAAGAGCTGTACAAGGATCTGGTCGATGCGGCCGCCGGTAAGAAAATATCCCAGGCCGAAGCGGATGAAAAATATGGAAGGCCGGCTTTGACAGCCTTCACCGGCGACCAGTCCTGGAGTCATTACGTTATGTTTTCAAAATCAAATCCGAAATTTTTCAGGAAGGTTTATGCAAAAAGCGGTGCCAAGGGATCGACTCAAAGGGATATCGATTTCAGCACCCAGATCGATGAAGCTTTCAAGGACTATGTCGAACTTTCGTTGGAGGAGCGGCCCGATTATGTTGTCCTGGAATTCGGAGGCAACGATTTCTGTTCAAAGACGGATCCCCAGTCCTTCATAGATGGATATCGGGAGGAAATACTTCGTCTTCTTCCTCTGTTTCCGGACGCGGTATTTCTTGTCACAGGTATCTTCAATGTCCCTGAAATAGCCGAGGCAATGCCTGCCTCCAGCCTTGTTCTGACAGTGGAGCTTCTTGGGCAGAAGAGGAATTTTACCTGTGGCGAGATAAGGACCTCCATGTGTTCAAGGCTGAAAGACCCTACGGATGCCGACAGGGAGGATCTTGAAAGGATGAATTCGCTTCTGGAGGCGGCAGTTCTGGAAATAAAGGGCAAACTGAATGGGAATCAAAGTCTGATATTTGCCTCTTCGACATACAAGCCTTTGTCAATAACCCGCGACATACTTGCCGCAGACTGTTTCCACCCAAATCAAAACGGTCATAAGGCGATAGCGGAAAATACATGGAAAGATTTGATGACGGGTCTCAAGGAACAAAGTCAGACGATTCTGAATGCGATGAATTAAAAGCAAATTTATTGAGAAAGTGGCCTGCAGGCAGTATTGACGGTCAGGCCTGCAGGACTTTCAGAGGCACGAAAATTTCAAGATTGAACGGGGAAAACAAGGCATCTTCTACTGGAGTTTCTTCCAGGTTTATTTTAATGCCTCCATCCTTGTTTTCAAGGAATTCCTTTATTGCGCCCATTCCTACCCCGCGGCCGGAGATGTCGGAAACTGACTTACTGGTGGATATACCTTCTTTGAAGATAATATTGGCTACCTTGTCGTGATCCCTCATCTCCTCTTTTTTCAGAAGCCCACGGCTTTCTGCCATTTCCCTCAATTTGCCGAGATTGATGCCTCGTCCGTCATCTTTGTAGCGCAAAACTATTGTATCGTTGGTGTGCTCCATGGAGAGCATCAGTTTTCCTGCTGGCGGTTTTCCGGTGGCAGCCCTTTCCTCGGGAGGTTCTATTCCATGATCCATTGAATTTCTTAAAATGTGTACAAAAACGTTTCGGACAAGTTCACTGCCGGTTTCTGATATGTTGATATTATCAAGCTTGAATTCGATGGCCGGCTTTTCTTTTCCCAGGTCACGGGCCAGCATATCGACTATGCCAAATATTTCCGTAAACAGGTCTTCCGAACTGTGGTAGACGATCTTTGCAAGTTCCACCTGGGTTTTGCGCAATATCTGCCTTACTTCATCTGACAGGACATGGGAGTCGACACTCTGCAGTTCCTTGATTTTGTTTTCTATGAATAGCCGGTTGACAAAGACCTTGTCCCTTTTGAGACTTCTTCCGAGCTTTGTTTCGGCGACCTGGGCATATTTTTTGATGAGATTTTCCACACCCTGCAGGTCACCCAGGAGTTTTTCCTTATCCCATGGCGCATCCTCCTTTTTCTGGAGCTCGGCATAATACTGTTCAACATCATGAATAGTTCCTGTCATTTTTACAAAGGCATATGAGCGCGCCGTACCCTTCATGGTGTGCATGTTGATGAACATGATTTTCAGTATGTCCTCATTTCTTTTGTCCGTGCTGTTGATAAGTCGCCTGTTTTCACTTATGAACTGCTCTGATGACTGGACGAACCTTGCGAATTTTTCCTCAGGCACACCTATGATTTCAGAGATATATCCCAGTTCGTCTTTTTGATCCTGGTTTTTGGCCTGCAATTCGCGCAGGCTTGTGACGTCCCTGAGGGTTACCAGCATTTTTTCTATTTTTTCCGTCGACTGGTTGATGACGGGGCACCAGTCAACCTCA
>JADFZC010000217.1 GCA_015232735.1 Oligoflexales bacterium
GAATCCCTGAACAGTGCCACGGGGGATTGGTATGGAATTGATCAAAGGTGACAGCCTTCAGAAGAAAATAATCGATTTTCTTCCGGAACTTCGTCCCCGACCGGACAGCGGCAGATTCTGGCTTGATATTATTTTTCTCCTTTTTATAGTGCTTCTTCAACAATCTATTTTGCCAAGATTAATCGGAAGTTTTCTGGTTATCGATCTTCTGACGCCATGGCTTGTGATATGTTTTTCAAGGCAGGGGCTTTCGGCATCCCTTTTGCTTGCTGTACTTGCCGCGTTTGCCCTTGAAACGCATACGTCGGTTCCCAAGGGACTCTTTTTTTGCATATACTTCATCATTTTGACCGCGATCCACCTGATAAGAGGGACTTTGTCATGGGAACACGATATCACCTGGATTGTAGCGTTCGGATTCAGTGAGTTCTGGTGTATCGCCTTTGAATCATTTGTTGTCTATTTTAAAGTGGGCTTTGATTATTTCAGCTTAGTTTATTTTGTCGATCAAATTTTGAAAATTACTGTAGCCATATTCTTTGGTATCAACATAAACAGGTGGAGGCACAATATTGATCTGGAGGCGTTGAATATCAAGTGAAACTTGTTTATAAGCATGACAATTTGCTGATTGAAAAGAGATTTCTTTTGGCCAGTATAATCATCCTGGTGGTGGCTTGCTCCCTTTTGATCCGCCTCTGGTATCTTCAGGTTTATCAGGGTGAATATTATAAGGAGGTCTCTGAAAGAAACAGGGTCAGAAAGACCGAGATTCCGGCACCAAGAGGGATCATGTATGATCGTTATGGAGAAATACTTTTGGGGAATCGTCATTTTTTCGATCTGGTCCTGATACCTCAATACGTTCATGATAAAAATGCCACCTTTCAAATTCTTTCAAGGCTTCTCCATGTTTCTGTGGATACTTTTGAAAGGCAGTTCAAAAATTCCGAGACTCCCAAATTTCTTCCTGTTGTTTTAAAAAGAAACCTTTCCCTGCATGAGGTTTCGACGATTGAAAACAATAAGGTTTTTTTGCCCGGAGTTGAAATCAAGGTTGTTCCGAGGAGAGACTATAAGGCGAGTACACCTCCTCACCTTGTCGGATACTTGAAAGAAATTGATCCGGAGGGGCTTCAGAAGTTTAATCTTGAAACAATGGACAATCCGTATCTGCCTGGAGATTTGGTCGGAAAACAGGGATTGGAGTTTCGTTGGGAAAAATTTCTCAGGGGAAGGCGAGGATATCGTCTTATCCAGGTGGACGCTTTTGGCCGTCAATCGCATGTTTTTGAAAAGAGAGGCTGGCAGCTTCCTGTTGTCCAGGCCATCCCGGGTGCAGACATTGAACTTACAATAGATCTCGATCTTCAAAATACCGTGAAGGAGGCTTTTAACGGCAAGAATGGCGCGGTAATAGTGATGAATCCTCAAACAGGCGAGATTCTGGCGGATCTGAGCGAACCGGGTTTTGATCCTGAAAGAATGCAAACCGCCATATCGGGTGAAGAGTGGCGTTCTCTGACCAGTAATCCGTTTAAGCCTTTTCTTGATAAAACGACTGGAGGCGAGTTTCCCCCAGGCAGTATTTACAAGATATTGATAGCAATTGCCGCTCTGCAGGAGAAGGTGATCACACCAAGTACGACATTCTTCTGTCCCGGTCACTATTCGCTGGGAAATCAGGTATATTACTGCCATCAGAGAAGAGGACATGGGATGGTTGATTTGAAAAGGGCTGTTCAGAAGTCCTGCGATGTCTTTTTCTATCATGTCGGGGTTGAGCTGGGACCGGATAGAATTGCGAAGTATGCAAGGGCTTTCGGACTCGGAAAAATACTTGGTCTTAATTTAAACATGGAACGGCCTGGTTTGATACCTACGGAAGCATGGAAACAATTGGTTTATAAAGCGCCATGGGCCAAGGGTGACACTCCAAACATAGCGATTGGCCAGGGATACACTCTTATGACGCCTATCCAAATGGTCAGTCTCTATTCGAGCATAGCAAATGGGGGAAAGGTATTTCGGCCGTTCTTGACCAAAAGGGTGACAAATCACGTAGGCGAGACAATATTCACGCAGCAGCCGCAGCTTATTCAAAGCGTCGACCTTGTGACGCCGGATACTTTCAATCTGATCAGGGAATATCTTCAGGGGGTGGTCATGGATCCAGAGGGGACCGGCCATAACGCATATGTCCCTGGAGTTACAATAGCCGGTAAGACGGGATCTGTGCAGGTTGTCAGTCTTGAAAAAAACAGAAACCAGACGGATGTCAGCATGAAATGGAAGGAACATGCGATATTTGTCGCTTTTTCTCCCACGGAAAATGCCGAGATTGCGGTGGTAATTGTGAGCGAAAACGACAAGGTCGGGGGAGGCGGGCGTTCAGCCGCGCCTGTGGCGCAGAAAATAATCAAGGCTTATTGGGAAAACAGGAATAAAAGGGAAAAAATAGCTCTAAACAAGGAAAATCCAGCGGAAAAGGAAAATGGTAAAAAGCAATAAGGAAGAAAATGGCAAGGGTGTTTTTCTCATATCGAAAGAGGATCTTAAAAAGCCTCATACGATCAGGATCACAGTAATATGCATATTATTTTTTATTCTTCTGACAATGGGGATGACTAATCTATACAGCACGAGTCTCGGTACATCATATTTTTTTATTCAACTTCGAAATCTTTTGATAACAATTCCCGCTTTTATCCTGTTTGCATGGTTCATACCTATAAGAAGAATCAATTCATATGCATACTGGGTATTCGGTCTTGTATGCCTTTTGCTTCTGACGGTGCTTCTTCTTGGAAGAATCGCCGGAGGTGCTCAACGATGGATATCCATTGCCGGAATAAGTTTTCAGCCGTCCGAATTTGCCAAGCTGGCTACAGCCATTATCGTGGCCCGTTTCTTTCATAGCAACAGGCAGGCTTCGGCCTATACTCTGAAGGATATTTGGCCTCTGGCAATATCCCTGGGGATGGTTTTTGCCATGATTTTTTCCCAGCCTGATTTCGGAACTGCAGGAGTTTGTATTTTGATAGCGCTGGCGCAGATATTTTTCATAAGGATCGATTACAGAAGTCTTGGAATACTATTTCTGCTGGGTCTTTTACTGGCATTTATTGGATGGCATTTCGTGCTTATGGAGTATCAGAAATTGAGGGTAATAAATCTTTTCAATCCGGATCTTGATCCTCAAAATTCCGGTTATAACTCGTTACAGTCCATAATTGCAGTTGGAAGCGGCAACATTTTCGGAAAGGGATTTTTGCAGGGCACACAGGCTCACCTAAGGTTTCTGCCGGAACGTCATACGGATTTTGCTTTTTCCGTGTTTGCCGAGGAGCATGGTTTCTGGGCTGGAGCTTTGGTTTTCATCCTGTTTTCTATATTGTCATATATAGCGCTGGACGTGGCCAAACATGCGAAGGATACTTTTTCCGGTCTCCTAGCAATAGGTATAGCCGCCTTTATTTTTCTCGAATTCTCCATAAATGTGGCAATGGTTCTTGGCATATTTCCCGTGGTCGGAATCCCTTTGCCTTTTTTCTCCTACGGGTCTTCTTCGCTTCTCACCATATGTATTGGTCTTGGGCTTCTGGTATCAATCAACAGGGCGACGTACAATAAATAAAATTTTATTATAATTAACCGACAACAAAGCAAATTTTGACAATTATTATATTTGCATCCTAAAGTCGCCTTTTTTTTTGCCGAATCTCTTGCTTGGAAAGCGGAATCCTCAGGGATATCCATGGAAAAAACAAAGGAGATTCATAGATGGCTTATACTCCAAGAAGTTCACAAAATAAAATATCCAATGGCTCAGGTAGTCCGGTTGCAAAGGACAGTTCTGCACCGGTTGGACTGATAACTTCCCTGCTTGTTGGTTTTCCGTTTTTATGCCTGTTGCTTTTTGAAGCCGTACTCAGGGGAAGCAAGGATTATCTTCCTTCGTTGACTCTTGCCGCTATTCTGATGCAGGGGCTATCGATATGTTTTTATTGGAGACGGCTCACCCATAATGCCTTAAAGAGTTTCATTGGATGGCTCTATATTTTTTCCCAGTGGATGTTTATATTTGGCATAGTATTTATAAAGGTGCTTAAATCAATTTCTCCTCATTTTGATCCAAATCATGCTGTGCTCATGGGACTTTTTACGATAATTATCACTGGAATACTTTTTTCTATCGCATGGGGTATGGAGAGCAAGGGACTGGCAAGGGTACAAACCATTTTCTGTACAGTTCTGACCATGCTTTTGGCTGTTGGACTTTATTTTGTTCCAGGTAAAGGAGTCACGCAAAAGCCTATTGAAGATCTTATTTGGTCGGCAGGAAATATTATTAATAATAAAGTTTCAGGCAGTCTTGCCGGAGGACGCGGCTTAAGCGGAGATCATGGAAAAGATAAGATTCTTAGGGCCGATGTTCCGAAGGATGGCGGAGGGCATGATGGAGGTGGCGCTTCCCATGACGACCATTCCCAAAAGGAAAGTTCTGAAAAAGGAGCGGCTCATTGGGGATATCAGGGACCGATCGGTCCTGACAACTGGGGTGATTTGTCTCCTGAATTTGAGACATGCAAAAAAGGGGTTCATCAATCCCCCATCGACATCGATAAGAGATCGGCAACTCTGAAAAATCTGAGGTTCACTTACAAGAAATCGATGATCAACCTTGTCGACAATGGTCATACAATAAAAGCCGACTATGAAAAGGGAAGCACCATAGAATATAACGGAAATAGATACCAGCTTGTGCAGTTTCATTTTCATAGCCCTAGTGAGCATGAGATTAATGGTGTTTCATATCCTCTGGAAATCCATTTTGTGCATTCAAATGAAAAAGGGGAGCTTACAGTGCTGGGAGTTATGGGGGAAAAGGGTGATATTCCACATCGTGAGATAGATAAATTATGGCAGGGTCTCTCCAAGGAGGAAGGATCGGAAAAAAGGGAAAGGAAAATATCCGTAAACGCGTTCAATTTATATCCCATGAACAAGAAGGCGTATTCATACATGGGATCACTGACAACCCCACCGTGCACGGAAAATGTAACGTGGTATGTGTTCAAGGACTCGATTAAGGTCTCCCAGGACCAGATCCAGACTTTCAGGAAGCTTTATTCAGGGAACAACAGACCTGTTCAACCAATTAATGGCAGAAACTTTTTCAGGGGAGATGAATACGAAAATATTAAGCGGCAAGTACACTGATACCATCAGTAAATTATAGTATTCCAGATAAATCATTCGGGGTGGCATCTCTTTGACTATTTTATATTT
>JADFZC010000218.1 GCA_015232735.1 Oligoflexales bacterium
ATTTCAATGCTTGGAGGGAGATGGTTTTAAGGTCTCGTGAATTAGAACATGCACTAGGAGATGGTTGTAAAGGAGTGGAGAAAAATGAAAAAGAAACCGTTGTCATTCAGAGGCGCGCCATACGATTGGCAAGGAATGTCTCTGCTGGAGAAAGACTCAAAGAAGGCGATTTGATTTTTTTACGTCCCTGCCCAGAAGATGGATTTCATCCCTACGAAATAAACAAGGTGATCAATAGAACACTTCGACACCCCTTAAAGTCTGGACAACACCTCAAATGGAACGACATAGATTAGCTATAGTCATACCTGCGTGGAACGAGAGCAATACAATTGCTGAGGTCGTTCGGGTTGCAAGTAACTACGGTATCCCAATCGTAGTTGATGATGGTTCCATTGATTGTACAGGAGAACAGGCACGTCAAGTTGGAGCCATTGTGGTAATTCATCAGAGAAACTCAGGCTATGATGCAGCACTGAATTCAGGGTTTGAAAAGGCCAATGCCATCGGATGTCGATACGTCTTAACCATGGATGCGGATGGGCAGCACGATCCAGGTGTGATTCACAAGATGATTGAGGCTTTGGAACAAGGAGCTGATGTTGTTTCTGGAATCAGAGATCGGAGGCAACGCATTGCAGAGCATGCATTTGCTTGGATGACTAGTCTCAGATGGGGGCTGAAAGATCCATTGTGTGGATTAAAGGCTTATCGGTTGGATCTCTATCGAGAATTGGGTTATTTTGATTCATACAGATCTATTGGGACTGAGCTTTTGCTATTTGCAGTGCGCAACCAAAAAAAAATTGTTCAAATTGCTGTGAAAACAAAGGATAGAATCGATAGTCCAAGATTTGGAAACCGTTTGAAAGGTAATATAAAAATTTTTCGAGCAATTATTCTTAGTTTATGATAATTTTATATTGATCATTTAACAATGGAGATAGGGAATTTATCTTACCCAATCGCCTGATCATCAACAGAATCATTGCTGCGCAAATCATGTTCACACTGGTATCGGTAAACCATTCGCAATCCTTGCTCAAATGACGATTCCGTCCAAACCACCAGAAGTGTTCGCTCGACGCGACCCAACCTCATGAAAAAATCTTAAAATCCATCATAATATAAGATCTCTTATTGACAACCAATTAATAATACTGTAAATGAAATTATTAAATATTCTGAATACAAAAGAGAAATCATGGCTGTTCTGGCTTAGTTTCTTAATGGTTATTGGTTCAATACTGGAGGCAGTAAGCATCTCTTTTGTTATACCTATCGTTAGCCTAATTATTGATCACAACAAGATATTAACATATATTGAGAAGATAGAAATATTACAGATTATTAACTTTGATAAAGAGCATGACTGGCGGAGCATTATACTCTTAGCAATGGTGAGTATGTTTTTTTTTAAAGCAGCATTCTCGTCAATTATAGCAAAATTACAATATAAATTTATATTTAGTGTTGAAAAACGGCTTTCAAGAAGCCTTTACACAAATTATCTTTTTAAGCCATACATCGATATACAAAAACACAATTCATCCGATATTATTAATACAATTATACGAGTAACCAACACTTATTCTATAAGTGTATTGCAGAGCTTTACTATAATATTATCAGAATTGTTACTTATGATTGCAATAGTCAGCATTTTGCTGATTATAGAGCCTGTCGGGACGGCAATTGTATTTGTAACAGTTTTGACTATTGGTGGACTTTTTTTTATCACTATAAAGACACGCACAGCTAGGTGGGGCCATCAGAGACAAAACAACGAGGGCTTATGTCTCAGAGATATCAAGGAGGGCATGGGTTCTTTTAAAGAAATTCAAGTACTAGGGGTGCATTCTCACTTTTTGAGTCGTTTTGAAAAGCATAGCGAACTCAGTACTCATGCGGCAGGACTTTACTTGTTTGTTCAGCAATTGCCAAGGATTTGGCTTGAATGGATTGCAGTACTGACCATTGCACTAATGGTTGGCTTTATGATTAATGCTGGCCGATCCGCTGAACAGATAATGCCTATCGTTAGTGTATTTGGTCTTGCAGCATTTCGTTTACTTCCATCTGCATCCAAAATTTTCGGTGCCTTGGTAAGCTTCAGGTTTGGTAAAAGTAGTTTGGAGTCCATTGATGACATAAAAGAAATATCAATCACTTCAATTAGCCCCCTATTGAAAGAGGCAAATAAGTTACCATTACCAGCCTTTACAGCCATACTTAAGATTGAGAAACTCAGCTTCTGCTATCCGGGTAGAGGGTCAGCGGTATTGGACGGAATAGATTTAGAAATTAAAAAGGGAGAATTTATTGGGGTTATTGGTGTGAGCGGGAGCGGGAAAACGACATTTATTGATCTTATTCTTGGCCTTCTCAACCCCACATCCGGTGGTATATATGTTGATGGAATAAATATTTTAACGGATGTTCATAGCTGGAGAACACGGATTGGATATGTTCCCCAATCTACTTACCTTCTTGATGGTAATTTGCGTGAAAATATCTGCCTAGGAACACAATCTCACCTGATTGACGAGAGTCAACTTGATGCCGCAATTAAAGACGCGCAACTTTTAGAGTTTATACAATCGCTACCCGGTGGATTGGACTCGTTTATAGGAGAAAACGGGGTAGAAATTTCCGGTGGCCAGCGTCAGAGGGTGGGCATTGCTAGGGCACTCTACCGGAATTCTGATATTTTGGTACTTGATGAAGCGACAAGTGCCCTTGATCCGCAAACAGAGAAAGAGATAATCGATATCCTCTATAAACAAATTGGCATAAAAACGGCCATCATCATTTCTCATAAAGTTTCTATACTGGACAGATGCACATCTATTATACAAATCAATGATGGCAAAATATCCAAAATTAGATGATAAATTATATAATGAATAACACACATAAATATGATGCGGTAATATATTTGATCGAATCATCCAAGGGATTTGTAGCAACAAGCACTCCCCCAATTAGCGGAAAAAACAATATTGTCTGTTTTATTGGTGCCTTAGGGAACCTTTCAGTTGATCCTGTTCCCGGGTTCGACAAGATGATTGTAGGAAATTCCTATCAGGAGGTAGCAGACCACATTACAATGTCTCTTCCAAAAAAGTGTGAAGAAAATTTGGTTGCGATTATCACCACTGATGAAACATTTAATATTGCATCATATAATATTATAAAAAAATTAAACAACCTATCATTTGATTTATATTTATATGATCACTTAAGCACATATAATATTACATATAAAAATTATTTTTCCGTTCGCGCATACATTCGATACAGAGCAGTGCTTATAAGGGCACCCTGGCATTTTAAGACAGTGCTGTTTTCAAACGGTCTGCTTGGGTATTCTATGTCCCTTCCATACAAAGATATCTTAGTGTTTGATCACCACAAACAGGTTATCCATTATAAAAAAATAGCCGAAGGGAAGTTGCTCGTTTTGATTCCGCAAAATGATTCATTTGGGAGTCAAGATTATCTAAGACATATAAATAATTTATTGGAAAAAATTAAAACTACCAAGGGTGATGGTTTATTTGATGATCTTTTATTGAAATATCATCCAAGAAGTACAATTTTGGAACGAAACACCGTTGAAAATTTCAGTTTACTAAGATCTTGCAGAGAACTAAAAAAGGATATTCCTCTGGAGAGATTTGATTTGACCGGGATGCTGGTCATTAATTATGACTCCGCCTTTCAAAACACATCTCCAAACAACATATTCCTTTTATGTATGGCATTTGGTGTTTCTGAACTTGGTGCAAAAAACATGAGCGGAACTCCGATGCGTGATCTTGATGAATTTGACAATTTGGTATTTCAGCATTTAAGCTGAAATAAAAAACATAAATTACCTTAATATCTTGCTACAAAGGGGTGATCATCGAAAAAATAACGCATAAAAAAAGATCAAATCGTTCGATTTAACGTCTGATTGAATTTTTTAAGGTGGATGGATATGCAAGAAAACTCAGATAATCTTTCTCAAAGAAATTATAATTTTTACAAAGACTATTCTCTTAGTCACTACTATAATGATTATTTATCGAATAGTGAGTCTGTCTACCAGTTTCAATTAAGCCATTGGGAACTAAATTTAATTACTTCAATTATCGGTACGGACGCTTCAGATAAAAAAATTTTAATACTTGGATTAGGATTTGGTCGTGAACTTGATCATTTATTGAAATTATTTATAATGTGTCGATTACAAATTGATATAATAGATTTTAATGAAAAATTTATCAATGCTGCAAGTTTAATTTATAATATTAACGCAGTAAAATTCAGACAACTAGATCTAAATTTAACCTGTTATGAATTTCCTTCAAACGATTATGATTTTGTTATAGCTCTAAACACTCTGGAATATTTATCGGATGATGCCTATAAGTATTTATTTTATAAGCTCTCGTCGGCAATGACTCTAAACGGCGAGATTATTTTTAGGCATTATAATAACGATTTTTTCTTTTCCTTTATCGATAAAAGAAATATTAAAAATCGTCCCAGCGACATGCCAACACTAATACTTCGTCCATACAATACTATGATATCCGTGGTTGGTCAAAATTTTTACATTTTCAAAAAAATTCCCATGAGCTTAAGGATACACAGTAGAATCGTCAACTGGATGTACAACGACAGCTTGGCCGGTTTGACGTGGCTTTTGGAAAAATTTTTGGTACGCCTTCTCCCCGTGAGACTCGCTCGCTCTGTGTATATTGTCGCCCGTCTAAAACAACCCTAAGTGATTATGATAAAATTTTCATGTTAAGAGCCATGTTTCGAAAGATAAGAAGTGAACTGAATTTGAAAAAGGGCTGGATGCGGCTAGCATTCCATAAGGATAGCTTGGTGCCTCCGATTTATCCCTCAACCGATATGCCCGGTATAAAACTGCATATTGGATCTGGAGAGATAAATATCCAGGGATGGATCAATCTCGACGCGCGTGCTTTTCCTCATACGCATATTGTCTCTGATAAGATTGATCTTTCAGCCTTCGCAGATTATTCCATCTCCTCGGTCTATCTTTGTCACCTGCTAGAACATTTTTCTTTTGGTGAAGTTTCACAAATTTTGCAGCTTATCCATAAAAAATTAAAACCAAATGGAAAGATATTAATATCAGTTCCAGATTTATCCAAACTTGTGGATGTCTTTAGAGAATTCGGTGATGATGTGGAACTCATTTCCACCGCATTGATGGGAGGACAAGATTATAATTTTAATTTCCATC
>JADFZC010000219.1 GCA_015232735.1 Oligoflexales bacterium
TTATTGAAGTGGATGTTCGCACTCTGATTAGGCTTGTGGATTCATTTGAAAAATAGTTCATAAAGATACAAGGAGAGCAGAATATGCCTAATATTGCACGGAGTCAGATCAAAGAAAAGTATAAACGTGTAGTCCACCTCCCCCATTGTCCTGAAATGGGTGAGCCGCTTTACCTTCTTCAGTCAGTTCATCACAATAATCGGGAGAGGATAGGTGCGAAGGTCTATTTGAGTCGTGGAAATTATTATGAAAGCTGGAAGAGGCTCGTCTCGGATATGAAGAGAAATGTCTTGCAAAATGAGACTCCGGAGGAGCAGGCACAGAGTAAGGAAAACAAGGATTGGCTTTTTGGCTACCGCGCTACTCGTTATCGGATTGGATGCAACGACAGGGAGCGTGACTTCTGGAATTTCGATAAAAAGGGTGAATTAGTCGATGGCACAACCCCGCCTCCAGGGTATGTGAATGGTCGGTGGCCAAGGCCAACCCGAAAGTTTGGTCTGAATCAGGTGATCGGGGTTGTGTTTGATGAGGTGATGATGCTGGGTGTCATCGTTGGGAAAAGAGATTATGGCAGTGGCTATTATAGGGATTATGAGGAATACGATGTTCAGGCATCGGCCACAAAGCCCGATTTATCGGCCTATAGAGGCTGGGTCGGCAGGGCCGATTTGATTTCGCTAAAACGTGAGGATGTTAAAGAAAACTACCTCTATTGGCTGGCCTCAGAGCTGATCGATGAAAAGTGGCTCGACGAGCTGACAGCTACTTTACGCTTAGTGACCGAGGACCCAAGACCACCACGGGAGATGAAACTCCCGGAAGCCGTTTTGAATGCATTAAATCAAAAAGAGGGAGAACCGCCTGCTTTGTTTTGTCTGGAGATTGATGTCAGGCTCGCTCCTGATCGCTATTCCCAGGAGGTTCTTGGACTTTATGCGACCAAAAAAGAAATTCTGGATGCTTTGGAATATTTCGTATCCATCGATGAAAATAAAAATTGGAAATATGGTGGAGAGGGACCTATACCGTTCCCTCTTGTGATGCGTTACATCATCCATGTCACGACCATTGGAGAGGAGTGGATTTCCGAAGATGGAAGTCAGGATGACGATGACATGATCGAAATTGTATCTTTGGAAGAGGATAGGGAACGAGTGGGGCGCATCAATGATTACTACTGGTATTTTGACCGGAAAGGCAAATGTCTCGGACTACGTGATATGTCTGACGTTCCGTACAGTGGAACCCCTTCTTCGGAACTCGCATTTAAAATCGGGGACATCGTATCTTCCTGCAGGTATGGGAATAAAGTCCCTTCTCCTGGTGTGATTAATATCGTTCCTCCTGAAAAGGCAGGGGCCCATTGGGAGATGATCGACAATGTCTATTTTGTAGAAACGGGGATATTGGATCCAGAACAGCTGTGGGTTCCTGCGGATGATCTTTGCGAGGCGCAAATCGAGCTCTATGAGGGAACGGTGACGGAGTTTCAAAAGAGGAGGCTTGCGAGGATGCTTGTGATTGGAACGCTTGACGAGATCGTGGAGGGGCTTTGGTTTGATGGAGAGAGAGGGAGTATGTAGATTTAAATAAGAGGCCAATGTTGTGGCATTACTATGGAATGATTCCAAATGACAGAAGGATAACCGTATAATAATTTAGCGAAAGAGGAGGCCGGTATGAACACGCTTAAGGAGATGGTTAATAATGATAAAAAAGTTTATTTCAAGTACTACAGAGATCAGACGCTCTGGTATTCGACGGAATGTGGATTCTTATTTCCAGTCCCCATTTCAGACATTGGTAATGCGACATTTTTATCTGAAGACCGGGCGATGCTTTTCATGAGATATATCAGAAAGCACATTTCCTTGACTGAGGAAGCAAAAAAACACAAGGATAAAAATGGGGACTGATGATCCCCGTTATGATTACACGAAAATTTCCGTATTGAAAGCTTTCAGGTTCTCTTTTATGAAGGATGATTTTTCCTTTCTGTACACGAGGCAGATTCATCCTGTTGCAACCCTTAATATTATGAAGATGATGCATATTTTTTAAGGTTTTGCGACCACTTTACAATCTCTCCATTGGACCATGACAATCCATTTTCCCAGAAATCCAGGAGACTCTTTTGTTTTGTGATATCCATAAGATGATTTTTCGCAATTTTTCCTTTGAGTACGATTCATGCTCCCACCATTCAATATGTTCTTCCAATACTTGCGGTTGATCCGCGATTTTTATGGAGAACAGGAGGAAAATATTTCCATCCCTTCGCTTTTTCAGCACCCGCACTGCTGGAATATCCTGCGGATCCGAATATCCATCGCAAATACTCCTAGTTTTAACACGGATACTGTCCGGTAATCCTGTCATAACACCTTCTATGTCGAAACTGCGATACTTTTTTTCACAAATCTCCTTTATAACCTCACCTGTCAATCTCTTATGCAGCAATGCGCCGGCGGGATGCCTCAAAGGGTAATGTCCAAATGCGGCTTTCAATTTCGCTCTGCCAATTCGCCTGTCGGCTATTTTCAGAAAAACCGTAAAATCCCACCTGTCGCTTATGAATTTCTTATCCAAAAGCTCAGCCCTCGGAGTCTCAAGATACTCATTCATCAGACCTCCCAGATTTGAAGTTCCATCCTCCATATATTTCAAGGAACCAAACTCCTCAGGATTTTTCCAATACAGAAACATCCCCGGAAAATCAAAAAGCACCTTTCCGTCACATTCCAGCCAGGTCCTCGGAGAATAGTAGGTGTCATGTTTTGTTGTAAACTTGTATACATTGCAATGCATTTCCAGATTCAAGGCCGGAACGAACAGGTTCTCAATTTTCTTTTTAAGCTTGCTCCATCGAGCCACTTCAAAACTCCTTTTTTCGATTTGATCGATCCATATGGATATCATCGTATTTTGGGGTGACATCTGGGGACAGCCATGGTGATAAAAGAAAAAAAGCAAAATATCCCAATAGTTAAGAAGACGCAATATCATCATCATGGAATGGGAAACTGATACGAGAGGAATTGAAGAATATCCTCTGGAGAGAAGACATGACATATTTTATAAGGCATATATTAAATAAGTTTATGAATATCAAGATATCCGGTCACCTCATGCCGCAATTCCCCTTGTTGATTCAATGACTCCCGCCTGAAATTTCCATATAAATCGGCGTGTGATCGGAAACATTTTTATAGATCTCCTTCATATCCTTTGTTTTTAAAATCTCATAGGTGTTTTTCACGCCACCTTTATAATCACATCTTCCCTTCTTTTTCGACGGCAGATAAATCCAAATATTGTCATAAGCATTATTGAGAGAACGTGCCTTCATATGCAGCGATGTTTTTTGACTGGCATCCAGAATATTTATCCAACCATTTTTCCTGATATCATCAAAGGCAGCGCTGCTTGCAGGGAGATTGAAATCGCCAGCCAGGTATACAGGAAGATTGGATGATTTGAATGCTTCAAAGAGATATGGGACTTCCATTTCCGGAGACTTGTTGGTCGGGACAAGATGAACAGTAACGAATTTGAATTTATATCCTTTATATGTCACGAATGTCGCAATGGCCGGCTCTCTGACAATTTTATCCTGGTTGATTTCAATTAGTCCGGCCGTCATGGGAATATCCGAACAAACTTTGATTACTTCTCCGCTTTTATTTTTGACCCAGGACAGTTTCCGTTCACGCCATAGGTAGGCATACCGTTCTTTTGAGTCAGTTGGAATTTCCGACAACGCAGAGCACCATTTTTCCCTGGTTGCTTCAGATAGTTTTCCTTTCAATGTTTCCAGTGCCGTGCTGCCAGATTTTCCAGTATTAACTTCCTGAATAGTTATTCCATCAAAATCCTTCAATAATGTAACCGCATCATCATAATTGAAATTTTTCCGTCCCAAATGCTTGGTATTCCACGAAGCCAGTGTCAGTTGATCTATTGAACACGGTTCCTCCTGTTTCGTGTCTTGTGCCTCGTCTGACAGTGAATTGGCTGAAAACATTAATATAGAGACGATAGAAACTAGAACTTTCCAAAGCTTCATATAGAACTCCAACTTTATCTGATGTAATAAATATTTTTAAATATATGATAATGATGACAGGCATTCTGAAAAAAGTCACTCTTTTCGAGCCTATGACTTATAATTTTTCCTGCCACTTGAATCAGATAGCAATGCTTTTATGAAAGGCGTTATGGAACTTCTTTTAGTCCAAGGAAAAGAGGCCGTGATGCTTGATTTTCTTAGCGGTAGGCCTTCACCGCCATCCTTAATGTTCTCTTGACATCATCCACAAGCTCCTTTGGTCCCAGAACTTTGACGCTGTCGCCGAATGATAAAACGAATGCCTTTACCTCCGTGAGGTCTGACACTTCAAACTTCATCAATAGCGTGCCGTTTTTCCGGTCAGTGAATTTATCGTTGTCAGTCCAGATGCGCTCACGCACGTAGCGCTTCAGCTGAGGATCATCAGCAAACTCAAGTTGAACGGCGTAAGCGCGCCGTTTATCACCATAAATGATACCGAATTCACCTTCATAAATGTCTTCAGGACGATAGGCGGCGGGATATTTGAAATTCTGCTTCTTGAGACTGTCGGCTGTGGCAAATGATTCGATTTTCCAGTGATATGGCTTTTCATCGGTGCCTTGGTCGTTGCGCTGCGCCACAAGAAAGAGTCCGTTGTTGTATAGCATGAGAGTCAAAGGGCGTAGAATGAACTCCTCCTCTTTTCCATCCCGAAGGCGCGTCACCTTCAGAAGCTGCTCCCTGATGAGCGCGTCATACACGGAGTCGAGGATATCTTTATAGCTTTCATAATTCTTCATGCCTTTGCCGAAATAGTAGAATTTTCTGCTGAGGTGGTCTACGATCTTTTTTTCATTCACCGTAAGACTCGATGAGAATATCTTGTAAACAAGTTGAAATTCCTCATCGAGAATTGTTCCCTTTATATTGCGGATGAGCTGAAATATGGCAGGCAGGATCGCGAGTGTCTCCACCTTTCGATCCAGCTCCAGCTTTCCGCCAACCTTTTTTATGAATCGATCGCCATGCACTGCTGGATTTCCGTCGCTGTCGACGATTTCAAACAGCGGACCGCCCTTGTTAAGTTCCCACCAATGGTTCAACTCTTCAAAATGCCTTCTCATGGTCCTGTCGCATCCCCACTTGGGATCCTCGAAAGTCTCGCACGGAATGGGCCCTATGGAATTTATGACCATATTCAATAGATCCAGAAT
>JADFZC010000220.1 GCA_015232735.1 Oligoflexales bacterium
ACCGAAATCTAACCCCAAAATGCTCAAGTTATTTTGTCACAGACCCTAAGAATTGCGGGTACCCGCGAATGACGGGGCTTTTTCGCATTAAGGCGAATGTTTACAATAAATTCGGCAGGGGTGGCTTGTTTTTCTTTTCAAGTGGTGGTACAAGCATCCTTTCAGGAAACGTGCAGTGTATTTTGCATCACATCATATTGGAAGTCCTTTCATAACATTAAGAAGCAAGGCGAGAGGAAGTTGGGCGGCGGATTTTTCATCCTGGCTTATGAAAAGCGAAGAGACGAAGAAAACGGATCGGACGGTGTTGTTAAATGACTTCCAAGATCAAAGGACATATTGGCCAGAATTTTTCGGTGAGGTTCCATCTGACAGTCACCGGTGTAACTTAGTGCATCAAATGGGAGGTTTTTCAGAGTGAATATCCAAGAATTTTTTTTAAAAAAATCAGTAAAAGATATCCTTGCCGGAAAAAAAGAAAATGACTTATCCAGAAATCTGGGTCCCGTAAACCTTATCACCCTGGGAATCGGCGCGATTGTAGGAGCAGGCATTTTCGTTCTGACCGGAACCGTAACAGCCCAATATGCCGGACCGGCCATTATCCTCTCTTTTGTCATAGGAGCGATAGCCTGCGGTTTTGCCGGACTCTGCTATGCGGAGTTCGCCTCGCTTTTTCCGGTTGCGGGAAGCGCCTATACTTATGCTTATTCCACCCTCGGGGAGATTGTTGCATGGGTAATAGGCTGGGCTCTTGTGCTTGAGTATTCGCTGATGGCCTCCACCAATGCGGTGGGCTGGTCCGCGTACATGATAAGCTTTCTGAAAAATCTGGGCATCAATATCCCGCCTGAATATACAAACGCATACGGGAGCGTAATCCAGCTGGCTGACGGTTCCACGGTTACAGGTGTCTTTAATATTCCGGCGGCCCTGATCATCCTTCTCATTTCCACCATCCTGATTTCCGGGGTGAAGGAGTCGGCAAAATTCAACAACGTCATAGTAGCAATAAAACTTGTTGTGCTTCTGCTTTTTGTCGCAATTGGCCTGACTCATTTCGACAGCTCGAACATGGTTCCGTTTATTCCTGAAAATACAGGGAAATATGGCGAGTTTGGCTGGAGCGGCATCGTCAGGGGGGCCGGGATAATATTTTTCGCCTATATAGGTTTCGATTCTGTCTCCACGGCTGCCCAGGAGGCAAGAAATCCAAAAAGGGACATGCCCATTGGAATCCTGGGATCTCTCGCCATATGTACCGTCATCTATATAGTTGTCTCCATTACCGTCAGCGGAATGATCAGCTATAAAAAATTGAATGTTGCGGACCCCATCGCCGTGGCCGTCGATGTGCTTCAGATGCCTTGGTTGTCTCTGGCCATCAAAATCGGGGCGTTGGCCGGCCTGACATCCGTTATGTTCGTTTCCCTTTTTGGCCAGTCTCGGATTTTTTACATGATGGCCGGCGACGGGCTTTTGCCGAAGGCCTTCATGAAGGTACATCCGAAGTTTCGCACGCCTTACATGGCAACCATCCTGCAGGGACTTGTGATATCCGTGATTTCCGGTCTGCTTCCTATCGCGATGCTTGGAGAGCTTGTGAGCATGGGGACGCTTTTCGCCTTTGCCGTGGTAAGCGGCGGGGTGATCTACCTTCGCAAGACTCAACCCGATCTCGAGCGTCCCTTCAAGGTCCCGGGAATGCCCTGGACACCCATTGCAAGCATACTTACCTGTTTTTACCTCATGACAAGTCTTCCTCATAAAACCTGGATGAGATTTGGCATATGGATCGCCGTGGGCGGATTTATTTATGCGATATACGGCGCAAGAAACAGCGTCGTAAGGCTCAGGGCCTTGAGGGAGACGGAAGGCGGCATCGACAGCAAGGACAAGGCTGAGAAAAGTGATTCGGTTGTATGGTCTCCCCAGCCGGATCTTTGAATCGACTTCTACGGTTTCTGTTCGATCGTGTAAAGGAATTTATAAAGCGCCTGGGCCATTTTAAGATGGCCGCCTTTTGTCGGGTGAACATCGCAGTTGTCGAAATCGTTGTAATTCAATATTGACTGCATATCGGGTCCGCAAACGACCTTTGGGTCTTCCTTGCATATTTCCGCGACTTTTTCCGTATATATTTTCAGTCGTTCGACTTTTTGTCTGTCAAATGTGGAGCATGGGGACGGAGGTGGCGTCATTAGAATGACCTTTTTCTTTACCCCGAATCCCTTTGCCAGGCTTATTATCTTGACGAGATTCTCCTTGTATTCGCTCCCGCTTGAGGGATGGTCCTCCATATATCCCGCCGCATCGTTTGTTCCAAGGAGTATCGTAAGGTAGTCCGCAGGGAGTTTGTCCTTTGCCACAAGATTGAAAACAGTATCCTTGTTCAGCTTGCCGCAGGCGACATTGGGGGCCTGGATGAAATCGTAAGTGGTGCCTCCGGGACATCCTGCATTTTCAAAGGTGTAGTTGAGGCTGTTGTCTTTTGCCATTTCGACAAACCTTGCGGCGTATCCAAAGGTGCTCATGGCACTCTCTTCCTCCTTTAAAAGACCGGATGTAACCCCCCATGTGATGGAGTCGCCGAGCATGACGATTTTTATCGGAGGTCCGCTTGTGCCGTCCATGGACTGTACGTCGCTGTTACTGGAACTATTTACAGTTTTGCATGAAAAGCTGCATGAAAACAAAAAGGCAAGCGCTATGGATAACGCTGTTTCCAGTAAGATTTTTTTTGCCATGTCTGTAAACCTCTTATTTACGAAAAAGTTTGGTAATATATGTCTTATGCGATTTAAGGTTAAAATTTTATATATGAATTATTGCCTTAAAACTTAGAAAAAGTCAAATTTCATGAAGCTCTTCCCCCCGTTGTAGGAGATGGAAACGCCATTTGACGTGGATGCATAAATCGTGGAACCGAATAGCCAGACTTCATAAACACACTCATCCCCCAGTCCTATCGATGTGGAGTAATTTGTAAAACTCTTTCCGCCATCATTTGAGATGGAGAGGCCTTTGTATGTTGCTGCATAAACTGTGGAGCCATTGACAGTAAAGGTAAAGATATTGTTGCTCCCAAGACCGTTGGCCACCGTATAGCTCGTAAAGCTGTTTCCCCCATCAGACGAAGTGAAAAGGCCGCTGTTGTCCGTAGTAACATGGGTTTGTATTTATTCCCAATAGTCAGTTGCAAAAATAACAATTGTTATCCAGGAGCTTATCACGTTGTTGCCGGAACTGAGAAAATGAAAACCTTGTGCAGTGATCTAAAAACCAGGCCACAGGCGAATTTTAAGCTCCGAAAATCATTGTTCAGAGGGAGCTGGGGTTTGCCCCGGGGCTCAAGGCTTTTTTGCCCGCAAGAAAGGCAGCAGACCTGTCTTTTATCCTCAGAGAATTACAAAATTTGAAGTTTTTTGGATAAAAAAAGTCCCATTTTTAATGAATATGCTATACTTATGCGAGACAGTCTACAGTAACCAAAGAGATTCGAGGGGTGTTTATGAAAAAAAATGCATCATTTAAAAGATACTTTTCCGTGGTCATCGTTATTCTCTGTGCCTGTTTGTTTTGCCGTTTCGCATATGGAGAGTGCACAAAAAAAGTGTTTTATGCTGCATGGGAGGAGTGGGCTCCCTATCAATTCAAAACCGGCAATTCCCTGGGCGGACTGGACATAGAGCTTTTGAGGACCGCGGTGGAAACAGCGGGGTTTAAAATTGATTTCAAGGAAATGCCATGGAAAACCTCCCTGAAAAAAATTGAGAGTGGGACGATCGACATCGTGGCCGGGGCATCCAAAACACCGGAAAGGGAGATATTCGGCCATTTCAGTGATTCATATCGGACTGAGATAATGCGTCTTTTTGTAAGAAAAGGGCTGAAAGAGCGTTTCGCATTCACATCCGTGAGCGATCTTGTTAAATCCATTTTGGAAAAGAAATTCAGACTTGGCTATATCCGCGGGTACTATTACGGAGACGAGTTTGAAAAAGCCCAGAAAAACAATAAGGACTTCGATAAGAAGGTCATTATCGCAACGGCAGAGGACAGCAACTTTGTCAACCTGAAAAAGGAGCGTATCGACGGACTTGTAACAGATCACTATGTAGCCCTCGATATGATAAAGAAAGATCGGGCGAAGAAATTAGAGGAGTTCATGGAACCCCACTCTCTTATCCTCAATGAAGATCCCATATACTTCCTCATTTCCAAGAAATCCGTCGATATTGAGTGCGTAAAAAAGATAAATGGCGTATTGAAGTCCATGGAAGAAAACGGAACAAGGAAAAAAATAATAGACAAGTATATGTAGTTGCAAATCAGCACTGCTAATAGCTTTCCAGATTTTGAAAAAGCCAGGCATGATGCCATTTCTTAGCGCAGGTTTACTCAGAATCGAGGAGCTCCGAGATCGATGCTACAAGGGGATGGATTACGAGAAAAGAATCCATTTCGGATCATCCTGAAGTATTATAAACTCATTTTTTTCTTGAAGAGTATATTGGAGATTAACAGGGAAAAAATGATCATTTCAGGTGATACATATCCCTGGAGCATTATTAGATGCTCCAGGGATATGTTGGATAATCTTCACTTGGATGAGACAAAACATAATAGACATCAGATTTGGTGTGTATAATGAAATAATGACTGATTTGTTTGATCTCAATATAATTTCCATATTTTTATACTTGTGGCGCCTCCATGAAACGATTCATCGTAAAATTGGCCATTCTTTGTACTCTGGTGAAGATTTCGTCAACAGCTGAAGCTGGCACGGAAACCGATACGGCGGAGATCACGCAAATATCTCCCGAAGATCAAAGCGTTTCTCTTACATCTTTTTCATATTTTTCGACTCCAGAAAAACTGGATATTGAAAATATCGCCTTGAGACAAAGTGAATTCCCTTGGCAACATAAGGACGGGTTTACTTTGAATTCAGGGATTAATTACCATAACATTTTCTGGTATAGGTTTTCTTTAAGGAACGTTGGTTCTGCTGCGATCGATAGAATCATTTTCCTCAACACAGTTTTCGTAGAAGATCTGGAAGTCGTCATACTGCAAAAAGGAACAATTTCTTCTCATTATAAAGGGGGAACATACGTTGCTAACCGTTCTCGTCCGGTTGATCATAGGAATTTTCTATTTCCGATTTCATTACCGCCAAATGCCGACATCGAAGTGATAATAAAACAGTCAACCCTAATTCCCCGTTTTTCCATACAGATATGG
>JADFZC010000221.1 GCA_015232735.1 Oligoflexales bacterium
GCCGATGGCGTGATAAACCTGTGCCGCTAAGCGCCCAGGCCCATGCGCCCTCTGCTGATAGGAAGTCTCCCTACGGCCGCCAGATTTTGAAGCGGAATGGCTACAAAACGCAAAAAGGGCATCAGCATGGCGATTATGAGGACAGCAAGCATAAGTGCGGCGGAAGTTCCCCGCATCGGCTTGTTCAGAAGAGTATGCGCGTGCACCCAAAGCTCCGTGGCTGCCGCCAGCAGAACGTCCGCAAAGAACAGCCCCACGACATATAGCCAGACCAGGGACAGACAGGAACTGGCAACTATGATGTTATGTCTTGTGTACTCATATGAATTTTTTTCTTTAGTCCTTTTTGGATGCAGAAGCGAACTTAAAAGACCGCCGGCAAGATGCGCATTTGCCCGATCCAGGATATCCAGGGATGCGAGCCAGCCTTCGGCCGTTTTGATGACGGGGCTCCGCCACAGGGGACAGATGCTGAATACGCCTATCATGGCAAAGGCCACGGCCAGCTGCCCGGTGAATGTGGACAGGGAGTTGCCGCCTTTTATTCCCCAGAATGCAAATGCCAGAAGCCACGGGATCACGATGGAAACCAGATGATAGCGGACAATGGCGGACTTCGACTGCATCAGAATGTCATTGTCGTGAACGGCAAGCCGCAGTACACATAACCCGGTGATGCGCATGCTGCCGCCGACGAAGCTCGAACCTGCGCCTGAAAGAGCGGCCATCTGTATCATGGCCAGGACGCTTGAAGCCAGGGAAAATGCGCATGAAATTTTTAGAAGAAGGATTTCCGGAGCTCCGATCTGCGCTGTCAGGACGGATGGTGTTATCTTATTGCCGAGGCTGACAAGAATTGAAAGACAAAGTGTGGCGATGCACAGTACGATCGTTGTGAGGGGCGATATGAGACTGCGGCCGAAAATTCTGGCTGCGGGATGAATCTCTGACGCGTGATAACGTATGAGGGGAATATCGAGAACGGATGTCAAGGCACCAAATATTTTTCCGATGGAACCTTCGGCGTGACCGGACGGGGTTCCCGCATACTCATTCAGACGCACGGCGATGCGGCCGTCATGATGGGCGATGAATTTTTCCTGATGGAGACGCAGCAGAAGGTTGATCGCCCCCCTGAAATCAAGTCCATGGCTTCCGCTCAAGTGACGGCCCAGAAACTCGCTTATTGTGCAGGGATTCTGCCTGAGCTCACAAAGTGCGCGATATTCGGCCTCTGTGATCGAAAGATAATCTGGCGACCCCGCACACCTTACGATTATTTGTGTCTTGGCGGCGACACCGGAGATGAAAGGGACCACCCATAAGATTGGCTCCGTTTCAACTTGAGGACGGTCGGGCTGCTGAGCAGGGCTTATTGAATGATTCATATCAGTTTTTGCCTTAAGAATATTCTGATGTTCAAAAAGTAATGTGTTACTATTTATTATATCCATTTATTCATCAAGTTCAAGGAAACCTCGTCCTTCAGGGCCGGGTTTACCAATCAGGCAATGCTCCTCAAGCGAAATCAGGAAAGCATGAGACGGGTTATGAAAGGTTTTGGATCATCCCCGCTATCATATCGATGTGGGTGTTCTCTTCATCAGCCATCATGCGAAGGATTTCCTTCAATTCGGGAGACTGGGCCTTGGTCAGCAGTACTTCGTAGAAATGCTTGCTGGACACCTCAAACTCATATGCCTTTTTCAAAATTTCCTCCGGCTTGAATCCCATATTCAAGTCCAGCCATTCCCGCTCCCATGACGGCCAGTTATTCAGAAACTTATCATCGATCAGGAAATCTTCGCAAAAATCATGAGTGAGAAGATTCTTAAGATCGGCAACCTTTTCAAGATGTCTGTTCTCCTGGTCGGCAAGACGCAGCAAAAGCTCCTGTCCGGTCCGATCCGGCATTTGCCTGGATAATTTTCTGTAAAAATCGCAAATAGACTGTTCACGGTTCATTGCAATGTCAAATAGATTCATTTTAATGTCTCCTTTTAAAAAAAATGGTCTGAGCCTTCTGACAGGAGTCACAGCGAATTCGTCCCTCCTGATATTTTAGCGGCAGTTCCCCGCAAAAAATCCAATTGACCGGGACGATGTCAGAATCACAAAAATCTATCATGATCAATATTCCTGATTTGAATGGCGAAATACTTGACAGATAAGGCTTGCTGAAAATAGTTCCGGTTTCTCTTTCATCATGCTTTTCAGGCAAACCAGGGGTGGCACAGAATCTGGGCCTCTGGATCAGTTTTCAACCCGGCGTGAAATCGGACCTGGGCGGCTTTGTTTTGAAAAATGCATTAAAATCAATAAATTAAAGCATTATCATTTTTGGAATGCCTGTTGCAGAAGGGTATCACCGTCAAGATTTTTTGACGGAAATAAAATCGGTCGATTTTATTTTATTTGAAACTCTCCATATATGAGGAAAAATTATGAAATCAAATTCAGTTCAATCAGCGCTTTCAGTTGGAAGCAGGTTTCTCTTTTTTACGGTCATGGTCCTTGGTTTGGGCATCGTGGGCTGTGACGAGGAGAAGGAAAAAAGCGGCATCGATGGCGGAACTCTCAAAGAGCAGCCGGCGGCGACTCATGCTGCCAGTCAGCCGGGTGAAAAGGCAGATGAACCTGTCCTGAAGGATCAGCCTGAAAAGGACAGATGCATGTATATGTCAGGTATGGCCTCGGCGGCGTCAGCCACGGCTGACGGTACCACCATGTATGAAGGAGGCGGAATAAGCATTCAGGGGTGCGATTCCGGAAACGTCTATGATATCAATCATACAGTCAATCCGAGTACTGACGAGATAATGGGGCTCTCGTGCAGGATAAATGGCAAGGTGACGAAGGAAGTCAAGAGTGACAAGCCAGTAAAAATTGATGATGAGCCGACTCTTTGCGGCTTCAATGTGGAAGTTGTAAAGCCGCAGCCCGCGGCCGCTTCCTCGAAAGACAGATGCAGGCTGGCCTCCGGAGTTGGCTCTTCTGCATCCATGACACAGGACGGATCGACCTTTTATGCGGGCGGAGGATTCAAATGGGAAGAATGCGATTCGGGAAGCGTCTATGAAACCGTTCACACTGTCAACCCCAAAACTGACGAGATAACAGCCATTGCATGTCTCATAGATGGAATTCCCACAAAGGAAGTCAAAGTCACATCTTCTGTGAACATGGATAACGAAGCCGAGCTGTGCGGCTTCAATCTTGTGCTTGTAAGGTGAAAAAAAAGCATGACTTAATGGGCACGCGGCATGTTTTTGCGGCGTGCTCTGTTTTTATTTGGTAAAAAAAGGCTCTGACTGACCCTATATTGAAATTGATCTGGCGGTTTCAGCGGGCATCCGCTTACTTTGTGTATTCTATTTTTATGTGAAGCGGCAGGCCGCCGAGCGTGGAGTTTGAGTGAAGCTCCTGTATCTTGTTATTGTATACCCTTACCTTGAAATCATCAGAAGCGTTTGCCACCTTGTAGGTTGAATCGGCGGTTTTGGCTGTCGCGATAATTGAAATAATATTCAGATTCGTGGTGTCGAAATCCACGACATTGTTCCAGCCTCCTGTGGAGGAGCCTGTGACGTGTTCCGAAAAATTCCTGGAGCGTATGGGAGTTCCGTTGTAGGTTGGCGCTTTCGTGAAATAAGTTCCGGCCAGATTCAGAAGATCGTCCTGGAAACAGACGGAAGATGAGGGACTTGACTGGCAGTCTGGTATGCTTCCCTTCAGTTCGCCGATGTCTGTCGTGCCGGGATCCCCCTTGTCTCCCTTGTCCCCTTTGCTTCCGGCTTCTCCTCTTATTCCCTGATCCCCCTTGTCTCCCTTGTCCCCTTTCTCTCCTCTTATTCCCTGATCCCCCTTGTCCCCTTTATCGCCCTTTTCTCCTTTCTCTCCTCTTTCTCCCTGGTCGCCTTTGTCTCCCTTTTCTCCCTTTAAACCAATTGGACCCGGATCTCCCTTTTCTCCCTTTTCTCCCGAGGAACCTGAGTCGCCTTTATCACCTTTTTCCCCTTTGTCCCCCTTATCGCCCTTTTCGCCTTTTTCACCAGGGGAACCTGGATTGCCTTTCTCGCCTATATCGCCCTTCTCCCCCCTTTCACCTTTTTCCCCTTTGTCTCCCTTATCTCCCTTTTCGCCTTTTTCCCCATCCTTGCCGGTTTCACCCCTGTTGCCTTTTTCACCCTTGTCTCCCTTATCGCCCTTTTCCCCTCGTTCTCCTTTTTCACCCGGAGATCCGGTGTCGCCCTTATCCCCTTTGTCCCCTTTATCCCCCCTGTCACCTTTTTCACCATTTTTGCCTGGAAGTCCCGGATCACCCTTTTCCCCTTTCTGACCGTCTTTTCCGACAGGGCCCGCATCCCCTTTGTCTCCCTTGGCACCCTTGACTGACAGGGGGCGGTAGAGCGGAATTATCTGCGTTGTGTCGGAAGATTCAAATTTGAGGGCAAGCTGGTCGTATGGCATGTCAAGAACACTATCGGGAATGGGATTTTTTTGCCCCAGGATGCTTGTGAACGAACATGTATTGTCCAGAATCGCATCTTTGAACTCGCCGCTCCAGAGAGATGTGCCGTCATCGTACCTGACGATGCTTACAAAATATGTCACCCCGATATTGCATATGGTGGCCTCTCCGGCGCATGGGCAGGAACCATCAAAGTATATCATGGCCGTTCCCGCTGATGAAGCGCCCAGGCTGCTTTCGGAAGTTATGCCCGGGTCCCGCCTTTCATAAATCATCGAAGGCCTTATTCTGGGTTCCCTCCCTGACAGGACGGAGTCTCTGTTAAGATCGAATCCTATGACGGGATTTGATCTTTTTCCCGACAACAATGATTCGGGGCCTGTAAGTGTGACTTTGCCTCTTGTCCTTATTTCCCCCTCAGCACTTTCGGAAGAAAGGCCGCTCGCGTCTATTTCGATATTTTTAACATATCTTCCGTTGGCAAGAACCAGGATTCTTTCCTGCAAATCATAGTGGTTCAGTTCCTTGAAGACAAGATCGACGTCGAATGACACTTGTGCGTATCCCCAGGCGGGGCATGGAAGGAAAAGCAGTGTCAGAAATAGGACGATTTTATTAAATCCGGACTTATTGAAGCATTTGTTCCCCATAAGCTCTCCGATGATGGTTGTGTGAATATAAGGAAATAGTAATCCATTAATTGGGCGTAAGAAATAATTTTTAATTGAATGGCTTTGGGTGGTTTTGGGAACTGACC
>JADFZC010000222.1 GCA_015232735.1 Oligoflexales bacterium
CTCCTCCTCGCGCCTTGATTCAGACCTTTTCGGCTAGGGTCTAGCTGTCGAGCCGTCACATGGGCTTTCGTAAAAGAAAATAGCGAATCATTGGATTGGATATTCGATAACCTTTTTCAAACTCCCACTCAAGAAATCCCCTTCCATTCAGTCTGGCAAAAATCTTTCTTGTTGCTGAAGCTGAGGTTTTGACCTTCTGAAGAAACTCCTTGCTGGTAAGTTGATCCACATATTTTCTATGAGCAATTTCCTGAAACACCGATTTCTCAGCCTCTGAAAGCAGGGAAATTTGAAAGCGCAATGATTGCTCCTTGTCACAGATCAACTCATCCAGCTTGGCAATAAGCAATTTAGGCGTTATGTTTTCTCCTTGGCAATGATCAAGCATCCAAGCGCCGGCTTCGCAAATAGCGTTGGGTACATCGCACATGATGTCAGCGAGAAGCTCCACACTTTCCATCGCGATATTTGACTGAACCGAGGCGAGACGGGCATTGAAGTAGGGCAACCAATCGGTACAGGCGATGGGGGGCAGATGATACTCGTCCCCATACTCATAGAAAGGTGAGCGCAAACTGCCAAACATCTCCTCTAGCATATCCCGCCGCGACCCAAGAATTCCTATTGCCGTGTCAGTGAATTCCTGCAACTCAGTACGCAAAACAGCGACAATTTCCGGTGAAAAAGCGATATCTTGAAATTCGTCGAAAATGATGAACAGATGATATTTGGCCGCAAGAGATTTCAACGCGCTAAAAAGTTGCGCGATTTTTAATGGCTTTTGTCCGAGTCCTCCTTGTAGCGAGAATGATGGCTGTCCCGAGATTGGATCAACGGTGATTGTCGCAGAAATATTCTTGAAATATTTGGCAGCACTCTCCAACCATGATTTCACCGGAGTCGCTTTAGCATATAACTCTTCAATACCTGCCTGCAGCCTATTCACAACCGACGTCTCCGATTTCACTCCCATAAAATTGACGAAGAGAACCATGTTTTCTTTGCTGGCATTTACAAAATCAGCAGCCAATATTTTTTTGAAGAGAGAGGTCTTTCCGTATCGCCTGGGAGCATAGAGAACAATTCTTTTTTTGTTCTTGATCATTTTTGCCAGTGTCTTGATATCAGTGACGCGATTGCAGAAGTTTTCAGGTTCTATAAGAGTATCATATTGGAATAAAAGATCTTTCTTCATAAGATAAGCCCTTTCCCCTTCCGTGGCCGCGAGGTTGTTGCTGACGCCAGCAATGGATAAAGTTCGGAGATTTAACGAAAACAGTCGAACAAAGAGAAGAATAACACGGAATTTTGATTTCTCCAATGGAGAATCTCTAAAAGAGAAACTCTAAAAGAGAAATATAAATTGGATAGAAATCAGGAACATCGGAGCTATAGTCACTGTTTTGAAGAGTGACAGCTATCAGGATTTTTTGAGAGAAGAAGAATAAAAATGCAAAAGATTGTCAGACCGAACCTCACGCCCGAGTCCTGGAAACAGTTTTGCGTGAACCCTCCAAGTGCGAAGGCGACGAGCGTCTCAATTGCCACAGCTCTTGAGAACTGGGATTTCAAGCTGCTCAGCGAGAAAGCGATAAACCAGAGAAGCCAGCCCAAAAACCCCAAAAGGCCTATGATCCCCGCATTTGATGCTGCCTGAATGTAAAGATTGTGTGCCTCGTATTTCTTTTCAAGATCTTTAAGACCAATCTTTTCGTAATAAGGGGTTCTGTAGGCTGTATCCAGATTTGCCCCGTGTCCGAAAACAGGCCTCTCGCGTATCATCAGCCAGTGGACGTGCCAGAAAGCCAGTCTGTCGTCAGGATATTTGCTGAACTTGTCAACCCCTTTTTCCGTAAAGGTTTCCCTGAATTTTTGTGAATCGGGATTATCAGTCAGGGATACAGCCGTGAGAGACACAGCTGCGAGGGTCAGTATGATCAGTCTGCTTTTACCCTTTAAAAAATATAAGATGTTGAATAACACGACAAGGAGCGCCGCTATCTGTACCGTCCTTGAGTTTGTGAAAAAGATGATGAGACCTACGCCTGCAAAAAGAAACAGGGATCTGATATCGCGGGGCCTTTTGATAATAGTCATGACCGAAAGAGGCCATATCAAAAGCGCCGTATATGCCAGAGTCAGGGGGTGCGAGTAGAGGCCGCGTGGTCTTTGCACATCTTCCATGACAGACATTCCCTGAAGCTTCCATCCCCAGATATATTGGGAAAGGGCAATCAATCCCCATATTAAACAGATATACGAGCCAAGGGAATAAAGGTTTCCGGTGTCTTTCTCTTCAAGCTGCTGCGATGTCAGATAAAAAAGATAGGGCAGCGCAAACCAGCTCGCATAACCGAGAAATTCCTTTATCCCGGAAAGCAGGGTGTTTGACGGGTTGACGCATGAAGCAATGATCATCGAAAAAAGATACGTGAATGAAAATATCAATGGAAATTTGAATTTGAAAAACAGGCTCGAAAGGCTGCCCCTTCTGCAGTTTTTTATGCAAAGATAAATTGTCAGAATGAAACATAAAATGGTTGCAAAGCTATGAACTGCCGCCCCTAGAGGAAGGCACAGGATCAAGAGATAAAGAAGTGATCGCTCATTTACCATATGACGGGATTTCCCAGGGGCCGACGGCTCGCATCTAATATTTTATGATGCTGGTCACCTTGTAAGGTTTAAGAAAATCCCGGCCCTTTAAAAATTCGAGTTCTATGAGAAAAGAACATCCGACGACGCTTCCCCCGCATCTTTCAATCAATTTGATCGAAGCGGCGGTTGTTCCGCCGGTGGCTAGGAGGTCGTCAACAACAAGCACCTTTCCTCCTTTCGATACAGCATCCTTGTGTATCTCCAGGCTGTTGGAGCCATACTCAAGATCATATGTTTCACGGAAGGTGTCGGCTGGCAGTTTGCCGGGTTTTCTAATAGGTATGAACCCCTTGTTCAAAAGCATGCTGAGACTGGCGCCGAAGATAAAACCGCGGCTTTCAATCCCGGCTATGAGGTCGAAATCGAATTTCTCGCTGTTTTTCGCAATCTCCTTTACAGCGGCTGTCAAGGTATCCGGACTTCTCAAAAGAGGAGTGACATCCTTGAACTGGATGCCGGGCTTAGGGAAATCAGGAATGTTTCTTATGTATTCTTCCAAATGCATCGTTTTTGTCTCCATTTTCTCCGTTATGAAACAAGAAACTCGGCTAAGGCCTCGCTAGACCCTAGCCGAAAAGGTCTGACTCTTCGTTAATCGTCGTCGGGTGATCCTCATTTACCAGCATGTAAACGTAGGTCACCCTCCTCCTCGCGCCTTGATTCAGATCTTTTCGGCCATGGTCTCGCTATTTTGTCTTTTCACCGAGCTTTTTGGCAAGCAGGGCGCCAAAAGAACCCGCTGGTTCTGTCTTATCCTTCTTTTCCATCTTGTCTTCCACTTTGTTTTCAAGGGACATTTCCCGAACGTATCTCTTATATGCCTCTTCGTGTTCGGTATCTGCCTTGATGTCCGGCAGAGACAGGGATATTCTTTTCTCCGCCTCGTCTATCGCAAGGATAGTAACATCAATATCCTTCGGGGGTGAAGCCTTTTTTCGATATCCTTCGCCCCAGGCCGTCTTTAAAATGTTTATAGGAACGAGTCCGGTAACTCCCGGCGAAAGTTCAACAATCGCGCCGAAGCCCTTGAGCCTCTCGACCCTGCCTTTTACGGTGGCACCGACAGGGAATTTTCTCTGTATGTCATGCCATGGATTTTCTTCGATATTTTTTAGGCTTAAAGATATCTTTTGCGTTTCGGTGTTGATATCCAGAATCCTTACGGTCACCCTGTCTCCCTCCTTGACCATCTGCGAAGGGTCGTGCACTCTTTTTTCCCATGACATCTCTGAAATATGGATCATTCCTTCCACGCCAGGAGTGAGCTCAACGAATGCCCCGAATTTTGTGAGACGCGTGACCTTCCCCGAATAGTTAGAAGAGACATTGAAATTCTCCGTCACATGCGACCAGGGGTCCTCCTCGGCGGCCTTCATGCTGAGGGATACCCGCTTTTTCCCGTCTTTGTTTTCAATGCTGAGAACCTTGACCCTTACCTTCTCACCGACCTGGATAAAATCCTTTGGCGAGGTTATCCTGGCGTGACTCATTTCCGAAATATGGACAAGGCCCTCAACCCCGGAGATGTTCACAATGATTCCGAAATCTTTTATCTCCTTTACCACACCATCAAAGATCATGTCGCTTGTGAGGTTCGATTCGAACTCCTTCATCTTCAGCTCGGCCGCAAGTTTGAGGAGCTTCGACCTTGAGACCACAAGGTCTGACGACTCCTTTTCATATTTTTCTATAAGAAACTCATAATCCTTCCCCAAATATTCCGCCTTGTTTTCGACGTAGTGGATATCGATTTGCGAAACCGGACAAAAAGCTTTTTTCCCGAAGATGGATATCTCAAAACCACCCTTGTTCTCCTTGACAACCTTCCCTTTTACGGGGACCTGGTTTTTAAATGCGATGTCCAGATCCCTTTCGGCAGCCCTCGAAACGTCCAGGGTCATGCTGAGCTGGATTGAACCGAAGGAGCGGGAAATTACATAGGCGCTGATTTTGTCTCCCTGACGGTATTTCAGTTTGCCTTCGGCATCCTTGAGCTGGGATTTGTCTATTACTCCGCTGAAACGGTCGCTGATTTCAACAAGCACATCGCTGGTATCATCGCTTATGACACTCAGTATTCCTTCTATCTTCTGGCCTTCGGATATCCTTGTCATATCGAATTTTGATTCGTTCAGGAGCGTCTCAAATTCTTTTCTCTCGTTTTCTTTCCGTTTGTTGAGTTCCGGTTCGAAGTCGGTGTCTTCGTCTTCCCACTCAATCCTCTTCCCATGGATTTTTGAATCCATCATGACTCCCTATCATGTTTAAAAATTCTTTGCCCTGTCAGATTCGCAAAGGATGACAGTCTACATTGATTTTTATAAAAAAAACACAATTTTATTGGGCCAGGGAGTGCGGTTTGAATTCGCGTGCGTTTTTTAAAATAATCCAGTTATTTTAATAATATGGCATTTTACCGTTATCTATGACATCAGTTCAACGAGTTAATGACGCCGCCGTGAGCGTCGGCCTGCGTGAGTCTTGAGTCCTGGGCATGGGCGTAGGTATAGGCTT
>JADFZC010000223.1 GCA_015232735.1 Oligoflexales bacterium
TGAAGATACCAGCTATGCCGAACCTTGGCCGGCTGGAGAGACATACAGTCAGAATGTGACAAACTTCAAGCAGGCCTGCCAGAGGACTATCGGGACCAGCACACCGGATCTTTGCGCCCGTATCAATGTAAACATCAAAGGTACAAGCTATCGTTATGCTCAGAGGCGACACTGTTACTACAAAGGTCCGCAAGACTACCCTTCGTTTCTTGGCGCAGGGCTCAGGGCGTGGGATAAATCCGGAAGTCTCCAGAATTTCTCCGACTGGACCCCGACTGATGAGGCAGGCGAGGGTGAAAAAATAGTCAGTGACCTGAGAACCGTCTGGAAGGATGACCTGCCGCACAACGACTTTGGCCCCGGCCCTGCGTATGCTCTGCATCAGTGGTATCCGCATGTACTCAGCAATATCAAAGTTGGAAAAGTGCAGACCAAGGAGTTCAGAAGCAAGACAACCATAGTCAGCAAGGACTGCAGCGGATTTGCTGATCAAGTCACGTGCAATGGCGAGAAAAACTGCAGCTGGCAGAAAACGGGGACGACAACCGTTCCATCGGTCAGCGCCACAGGCGAGCCTGTTATGGACAGTCAGGGCAATCCTGTAACCAAAACCGTCGATGTGATGGGTTGCGTTCGCAGTCAGGATATCATGACTACATTCGAGGTTCGCCTTAAAAGTTATGAGTGGCAAACCAGCTGCAATTATAGGGAACCCACTGCGGATGATTTTTTCGGGACTGATTTTTCGGTATGTTTTTATCTTACCTATCATAACATTGAAGATCGCAACAATTGCCAGCGTCTTGTCTCCGATTATGTCTGCCGCAATATGAACGGCTGTTTTACAGGCGACACAATGGTTTTAATGGCTGATGGAAGCCAGAAGAGGATTGAGGAAATCAAGGAATCAGAGATGGTTTACAATCCATCCACCCGAAAACCCTCAAGGGTAAGCAGGATAATCGTAGGAGAGGAGAGACGCGACCTTTACAGGATCAATTTTGGAACCGGAGAAGTGACGGCGACCTACAGCCATCCTTTTATTACAAGTACGGGCCTTAAAACGGCCCAGAATCTGAGGGTCGGTGATCAGCTTGCCGACAGGGATATCGGCTATCTGGTAATCAAATCGATAGATAAAGTTACGCCTCCTCGTGGAACGCTTGTGTGGAATCTTCTTCTTGACAATACGGGAGGGATCAGCAGTACGAGCTTCATGGAGCACACCTTCGTGGCAAATGGTCTTGCCTCCGGTGACTATTTTATCCAGGAATCTAATGGCTATATGAAGGACGAAAGCCGTGGGTTCTCCCGGTTTCTCATTGAGCAAATCGGAAAGAATAAGCTGAAATCAAGGTAAAATCCGGTATTTTTACTTCTTGAGGAAACCGCTGTTTTTTGTTCCGTCAACGTAACTGTTATTTACAGCATCGACGCATTCATTGATTTCCGATGGTGAAAAAGTCATTCCACTGCAACCGCCGATAACGTTGTTGGCGGCCGCCAGGATTGCCCCTACGTTCATATCTTTGCATTTTCCAGAGGCGGCGGTCAGGTCGCCCAGAAAGGCGTCGCTTTTTGAGAAATCCGGATTTGCCCTGTCAAAGCCAAGGGAAAGCGTCAGCGCAACCATCTGGCCAGCAAGAACTCCCGCAGGGCTGCCGGTTGGATTGGTCATGTTTGCCGTGAGCCTGCCCGGTGTGCCTCCGGCAGGAAGGAATGACTGAATTGCGGATGATGTGGTGAAAACAGCGGTGTATCCTGTGTCACAGCCGATTTTCAGGCCATCTGGAAATGCTTCTTTGAAATGTTGGTCGCGATAAGATCCCGGATTGTTTCCGGCAGCCTTCGTACCCCAGCCGCCTTGAGTCTGGGTGCGAAAATCCTGGCTGCCGCCTCCGCTTTCGGTCACATTGTCTTTATCTATATCATCACGGTTATCGCCTGAATTTTCCTTGGATCTTTTGTCGGTTTCTTTGGAGAGTTTTCCAGGAACGCGATTTTGCCAGTCGCCGTTGATTTCATTCCCACAGTCTGGCTGAACGCATGATCCTCCTGAGGATTCAGTGTGATAGGTGACATTTTCATCGGTGGCTCCGGTATTGCTGTCGCCTGCAAGTCTGGATTCGCCGGATTTGCTGCTTGCTGCAAATCCTTTATCCATGTTGCCGGAAGAACCTGGACTGAAAGGATTATTGCATGATGATGTGAAAAGCGCGCCGATTCCTATTATGGACAGCAATACCAAAAAACGTGGATTTTTCCTAACGGGTAAATTATTCATTGTATCCTCAAAAATGACTGTTATGCCAAATGATGCTTGCCTTTTGGGCCATAATGTTAAAAACGTCGAGACCAGTTGACACCGGTCTATGGCGGCAGTCCCGCGCGTTCCGATCAGCTGACCGCCATTTCCTCCGAATATTGCCGGGTGTTATTCCTTATTGTTTCCTTTTTCTTTTTCATCAGAGTCAGCCGCTTTATCGATACCGTTTTTTCCCTGTCCTTTATCCACGGCGTCGGCGTTTCCGGCGGCATCGCTTTTTCCCTGGCTTTTTCCAGCGGAATCAGTCTTGTCTTCTTTTGCAGCATTGTCTTTGCCTTTGTCGGCTGCGGCGTCACTCTTTGCTTCGCCGCCAAAAGTACCGGCATTGCATTTTTCTGCAATGGCTGTAAGTCCTTTGGATGGTTTTTCCTGCGAAGCGAACATTTGTTTCACCTTTGAGCATATATCACCACTGTTACTCATGATGGATCCTTTTTCAGGCATTTCAGCTCCTTCACAGTGAGCTATAACCCTGTCGTACATCGGATGGCTTTTGACTTCTTCGCCAATTTCGGCCACTTTATCTTTTACTTTCTGGCATATTTCATCCTTTCTCTCTGCCCAGCTCTTATCCCCGTCGGATTTTGCGGCTTCTATTTTGGCTTTTAGCGAGGCCTTCATCGCCTCTCGTTCGGTTGCATCAATTTTGCCGTCGCCATTGGTGTCGAACTTGGCTTTTGCCTCATTCAGTTTTTTTACTTTCAGTTCCTTATCAGGTTTTTCGCCTGATGCCTTTTCACTGCCGTCTTTCTGAACGGCAGCATCCTCGGACTTCTGGAGTTTTTCCTTCTTGGCCTTGATCGCCTTTTCTACGCCGTCCTCCTGAACCTGGCCAGCCAGATCCTTGTTTTCGAGATCATCGCTTACGAGCATAATGGCAACCGCTTCAAAATCGTCTTCGCTGGCGCCATTATTTTGTATTCGATTGGAATCATTCGATGACTTTTGACAACCGTAAATCATGCCTGAGATGACCGAGACCAATGCTATAGTGTTCAAACGTGATGGAAACATAAAAAATTCCTTTCTTTTATAAAAGTGGCACGGTATTTTTCCTGCCGGGTATTTTAATTGGGCTTATACCTACATATCGGAAGATATATTTTGTAACTTTAGAAAATGTAAATAATACAATAAAAACAATTAAATAATGAGAGACAATATTTTAATTGATAATGAAAAATATAATTTAATGCAACGTAAGGGAATTGGCACAGGGGCTAAGGCAAGTCAAGTGCCGGCTTCATTCTTTTTTCAAAATTTCTGGATTTTTTATCAGAATACCTATTTAATATTAAATTAATAGTATTTATTTAATAACAGACACCACGATCAGGATGGCTTATGAATGACAATCTGACTATCTTTCCAAGTGAAAATAGTGAAAAGACCATACTTTTTATTGACGATGAAAAAATGTCGCTCGATTGCTACAGCCAGGTCTTAAAAAAATATGACTACAATGTGGTAATCGCGAAGAATGGATTTGATGCCCTTAAACAAATCGGGATGCGGAAATTTGATCTGATTGTGACTGACATCAGGATGCCCAATATGGATGGTTTTCAGCTGATAGCTTATATCAAGGTGAATATTTTCAACGCGGAAACGCCAATAATTGCCTTTTCCGGAGTTTTTGACAGCGCTTGCATCAAGCAATTGTACAGGCTGGGGGTCACTGACTATATTGAAAAAACAGGTTCCTCCGAAGCGCTTTTGGACAGGATAGGGGAGAAGCTGTATCCCATAAGTCTGAAATATGAATATAATCCGGAGGCGGTTAGGATTTTTCGTACGTCGGTGGATGAGCTTATGCGGCATTACTTTGAAAAAAGTCCTGTGATAGAAGGACCTGATTACGATTCAAAAAACGTAAGATCCGGAATTTATTACGGCGTTATACCCGTTTTCGGCGGCCCTGTTTTCGGGTCCATTGCCATTTTCAGCGATGACAAGCTGATAAGAAAATTTGCAGAGATGCTTTATGGAAGATCCTTTGATGAAACAGAGACCTGCAAGTTTGTAAACATGCTTGGCGAGATTGCGAATGAACTTACCGGCATATTAAAAAAATCTTTTCTCAAACTGAATATGACAGCAATAATCGGCTTGCCGGAAACGGGGATGACCGAGCCTGGCAAGTCCTACCATAAGATCTCATCAAAGATTATGAGCTTTAATGTAAAAGTTGATGAGATACTCTGCAGAGTTGAATTTTGTTTTGGCAATCCGGAATACTACGACAAAATTGATGGAAAAACCGATTTCAGAATTTTTGTGCATTGATATTTCAGTTTGTTTGGAGGAGCTTTACTTCGTTAAATGATCCCGCCAATAATTTCCATTAACGGGGTGGTCTCGGATCCTCCGTTGTCTTTGAATTCTATGTATAGACAGTTGACATTTGTCATAAATTTCATTTGAAGATCAAATGATATATTTTTTTTTATTGTTTTAAGGCGGATGTGGAAGCTTTTCCCTGCGGCTTTGTGTCATCAGGTGTTTTGCATGACGACACCTTTATAAGCGAGTTTTGCAATAAAATTCGAAGGATTCAGCTTTTTTTATGTGAAAGATCCCATTTTTGCACCGTTGTAAAAAATTCCAATGATTACAACTTTAAGATCGTGGCATGGCCATTGCATATGCCATCTGGTTTAGCAAAACCAAGAGAGTCTCTAATAAACCTAACTAATGGTAATTTATAATAAATAAGGAGTATTATTTATGAGAAAGCTAATTTATGCGACGCTGGTTTTTATTTTTATTCTTTTGACGGGATGCAAAACAAGAAACACTGATTCGAGCCTGTCTTCCCTGGGCAATTATTCTGAAGGTCAAA
>JADFZC010000224.1 GCA_015232735.1 Oligoflexales bacterium
TAGATTGCGAAGACATTCATTTAAAGGAAAACGAGCGCGACCTGCTTACAAAAATATTTCTTCATATTATCCGCAATTCAATGGACCATGGCATAGAAACCGCCGATGAGAGGGTATCAAAAAGAAAAAATGCTGTGGGGAAAATTTGGGTGGAGGCAAAATTAGTCGACGGCATACTGGTGATTCGTTATAAAGATGATGGCAAAGGGCTGGACCTGAAAAAACTGAGGGAACAGGCGGATGAAAGCCGACTCCTGACGAAAGATGAACTTCAAGACAGAAACAAGGTTGCAAATATAATTTTCCAAAGTGGCATATCGACGCGAACTTCTGTCACAGACATATCCGGCCGCGGAGTGGGGATGGGAGCTGTCAAGGAATTTCTGGAAAACAGTCGCGGTTCAATAGAACTGAAACTTGAAGAATCCACAGAAAAAGACGACTCAAGCGTTCCCTTCGAGTTCCATATTTCCGTACCGCTTGACTTGGCCTAAGGTCAATAGAATCCTTGGTAATGGAAGTTACCATGATTTTTGTAAGAAAAATCTTCATAGGCATGACTATTCTATGCAACCAATTGTTTATATTGATTATTTAAATTAAAATAACTGAAGTGAGCGTTGTTCACCCACTAATTAGTCCCTGGCGCGAAATGCGCCAGGGACGTATCCTGGCAAGCGAAGCTTGCTTAGGATCTGTTTGAAATATCTTGAAATTTCGGGGAGATCCTATACTCGCTGCGCTCGTCAGGATACGTCGCCGGCGCATTTCGCGCCAGCGACTAATTAATAAAACGGGAATGCGCTTTTCTCTTGCACTTTGCCATTTCCAGGAAGTAAATCAGACAAACAAAAAGGATCCTGATCTCTCCCTAGTAATTTCTGATTATTGCATGATAGATCCTTCTTCGTTGCGCGCTGGAAACTATATAATAAAAAAGGTCGAGGTATTGAATGAAATTCAACGTTATTGGAAAAAGCATCAACCGGATAGATGCAACCTCAAAAGTAACTGGAAAGGCAAAATACGCCGACGACTTTCTTGATGACGACATGCTTACAGGAATGGTCCTCCGAAGTCCCCATGCACACGCAAAGATAAAAAAAATAGGCGTAGATGAAGCCAGATCCCTGAACGGCGTCGAGGCCGTCATAACACACGGGGATCTTCCAAGGATCAAATATGCGACCGCCGGACATCCATGGTCCCTGGAACCTGAACACCGCGACGTGGCTGACAGGTATGTTTTAACCGACAAGGCGCGTTTTGTGGGAGACATTGTGGCGATGGTCGTTGCAAAAGACAGGCCTACAGCAAAAAAGGCGCTTGAACTTATAAAAGTGGAATATGAAATCTTAAGCCACGCCCCTGATATGGAAACGGCTCTGGACAAGGAAATGGTTTCAATCCACGATGAAAATCCGGGAAATATTTTGAGCTCCGCAGGATATGGCTATGGAGATCTTTCCGGTTTTTTTTCAGGGGAATTCGAGATTTTCGAGGGAAAATTCGAAACACAGATGGTTCAGCACTGCAATATCGAAAACCACAGCGCCCAGGCCTATGTCGATGCGGACGGAAGACTTACCGTGGTGACCTCCACCCAGGTTCCTCACATTGTAAAAAGAATAGTCGCAATGTCCCTCGGATTGCCATGGGGCAAGGTAAGGGTGCTTAAACCATACGTCGGAGGCGGGTTTGGAAACAAGCAGGATGCGGTTATCGAACCTATTGTTGCTGCAATGTCGCTTTCCGTCAAAGGAAGGAGGGTCCGCTATGCCCTGACCAGAGAGGAATGCTTTATTGGCACCAGAGTACGACACGCGATGAAATTCGACTTGAAAACAGTGCTGTCAAAGGAAGGCGATCTTCTCGGCATAGATATAAAGGTGCTGTCAAACAACGGAGCCTATGCCTCGCACGGTCATTCAGTTGCACTTAACGCAGGCAGCAAGATCCCGTCGCTATACAAATTCAAGGCTATGAGCTATGCACCAAGGACGATATACACCAACCTTCCCGTCGCCGGGGCTATGCGTGGTTACGGCGTTCCTCAGATGACCTTTGCCCTTGAGAGCCACATCGATGACATTTCAAGAAAGCTTGGCATCGATCCGATCGAGTTTCGTATGCGGAATTTCGTGGGGGAGGGGCATATAAACCAATTGTCAAACAACACCGTAAGCTCCTTCGGAATCCGTGAATGCATTGAAAAAGGAAAACAGCTCATACAATGGGATGAGAAAAAGAGGCTTTACCGCAACGACAGGGGCGAGAAAAAAAGGGGTATGGGCATGGCCTGCTTTGCCTATGAGGCCGGGACACACCCCGAGGGACTGGAGATAGGGGGAGCCAGAATTGTGATGAACCAGGACGGTTCTGTCCAGCTACAGATAGGGGCAACTGAAATAGGTCAGGGCAGCGACACGGTTTTCGCACAGATGTGCGCTGAGGTTCTTGGAATACCAGTGGAAATGGTCCATGTCGTCACAACACAGGATACAGACATTTCCCCATTTGACACAGGTGCATATGCCTCAAGACAGACCTTTGTCACAGGGTTTGCCGTGGAAAAGGCGGCCTCTCAGGTAAGGAAAAAGGTTCTCGAAATCGCCGGCAGAAAATCAAAAATAGGCGTTGATGATCTTACCATCAGGGACGCAAGGATTATTGAAACCAAAGGCATGAGGGAAATAGCGTCACTTGAAAGCATTGCCATGGAATCCTTCTATGACCGCCTTAATGCTTCCCCTATAACAAGCGACGTAACCTCGAATGTGAGAGTCAACGTACCTTCCTACGGCGCCTCGTTTGCCGAAGTCGATGTCGATCTTAAGACAGGAAGGATAGAAGTACTTAATATCTTCAATATACATGATTCCGGAGTGATAATTAATCCAAAGCTGGCAGAAGGACAGGTCCATGGCGGCGTAAGCATGGGACTTGGATTTGCCCTTACCGAGCAGATGCTTTTCGACAAAACAAGCGGAAAACCCCTCAACAACAATCTTCTCGATTATAAAATCCAGACCATTTTGGACACACCTGAAATAGGCGTCGGATTTGTCGAAACCTGCGAACCCTCAGCCTCGTTCAGCCAAAAATCACTTGGCGAACCTCCAGCCATATCCCCCGCACCCGCTATAAGGAATGCCGTTCTTGATGCAACCGGCATTGCGTTTTACAAGCTGCCCCTGACTCCCCAGTCAGTATTCGAAAAATTCAGGGAGTGTGGACTCATTTAAGTTGAAGCAGGCCAATTTTTCGTAAACCCGGCCCTGAAGGACCGGGTGTCGAATCAGGAGAGGCTTTAAACCTCTCCTGATTTTAGTTAGCTTGAAGGACCTCGCCCTGAAGGACGAGGTTTCCTTAAACTTGATGAAAGGCCAAAGTGTATGAACAGAACAACAGTTCCGCACGATCCTTACACGGTCCTCTCAATGCTGAACGCAATGGAAGAGCACCTGAACAGGCAAAATAAAGGAAATCATGACAATGTTAATTCCCTGGATGCTCCCCGTATACGCCGTATAAGCGATAACGCTTCACAAAACAAAAAGACGTTTAAAAATCTCAGCCAGCGGAAAAGAGCCAAAAGGCATCCCTTCGCCGGGGAGGTTCTTATTGTCAAAAACAATCGCTATCTCAAGGGCCGGGCCAAGAATATCTCAAAAAGCGGGATATTCGTATCTGCCTCCGAGAGGGTCTTCAAAGACCATGAGGCAGTCAGGGTCATCATAAAGCCGTTTGGCAGCGGAAAAACCTACAGGCTTGTTGCCCGAATTGCACGCTTCAGCAACAGTCCGTTAAGCGAAAGCAAGGGATACGGGCTAAGATTCATTTATCCAAAAAATACTTTGCGATACTCGTAAACCATTTCCTGAATTGGAACAATGATTGCAGTCACGCCCCCTTGGTGAGATGAAGACTCATTTTATCTTCGCTCTCCCCTCCGATATCTCCTGTTAAAAGACTTGTGCTTGTCTTTGCGGAAAAAAAAGGAAGACTATAAGAGTACCGAACAAAAGATTTACAATTGACCTGAATGTTGACAATTAGAAGATGGAGTTCCTAATGAAATTTCAAAATGGCAAACGACTTGCCGTACAAAAGTCAGTCCCGTTTTCAGTACAAAAAACCAAAGAGGAAGGATCAGCGAAGAACGCCGCCTCAGGACAGAATTTTTTTTGGCATTAAAATTCCGCTAAATTCAGGAGTATTAGCATGAAATCCTATCCATTCTGGCTCTTCCTAGGTATCCTTCCGATATTTTTGACTTATAACTCAGGATTGATTCCAAAACGGGAAAGAGCTTCACATGTTATGAGCCGTAACCTCCAGAGAAGTTCCTCAGACACAGGGACAGCCGCAAAGGAAATCAAGCTGCCCGGCCATGCCAAATCCAATATTTCAGAACAGGCATCCGCAGGTAAAAAAATCGATCCAAAACTTGAAAAAATATTGAAACAGATAGATCTGTATAAAAACTGTGCCCTTTTCGACGAATGTTATACTGACCCTTATCAATCCTTTGACCTTGATCCTGATCTGATAAAAGGGATGGTCGGCACAATAAAAAGCCTTGCCGAATTCAAATGCAAAGATCCGTCCCAGACAATTTTTATAGCTGATAAAGCCAGAGAGCTCCTGTTAATCGACAATTCGATGATCCGGATCGCCGCCATGGAAGTCATCAAAACCCTGCCCAAAGACCAGGATACCCTGACGGTTCTTCTTTCAATCCTGACTGACGATATCGATGAGAGGGTTTTCAAGGCCGCCATTCCGATGATTCAACAGTATACAGACAAGGAGACATCGCAGCAGATAAGAGAATTTCTGGAACTGAAAATCAAAAACGGCGATCACTATGTTTGCGCCATAGCCGCTTCGCAAATACTTGGTTTTTTAAATAATGACAATATCAAATACTACGAAAAAATGCTGATGGACCTTCCTGCAAAATCTTCAAATTACGTTGAGCTGAAGAAAGTTCTGGAGACATACAAAAAATCCCAATCCTTAAATGGCATGTCAATGATCAGTGTTTGATTGAACAACCTCGCCCTGAAGGACGAGGTTTCCTTAAACTTGGTAAACCCGGCCCTGAAGGACCGGGTGTCGAATCAGGAGAGGC
>JADFZC010000225.1 GCA_015232735.1 Oligoflexales bacterium
GGCCATATACGCTCCTATTGAAGTCCCTGCGAGAATATCCGCCTCGACCGAAAGCGATTTCCCGCACATATCCCTATACTCCTCTTGAAGTCTTGGAAGAATTGTGGAAAGAAGTATTCCCCGGATGCCCCCACCGTCAAAGCACATGCATCTTGTTTTCATATATACCAAAGATCCTCCTTAAATCAATGTATGGCACAGCATCGCTGGTTTTCCGAAATCCGAGACAAATGAAAAATCAGGGATAGCATTATATTAACAGGAGCTTTAATAATAAAGCAGGAAAATTTACCAGACGTTTTTGAGAAGTTACTCAATTAAAGCGGGTATCGTTTTTCCTTTTCATGTATTAGTATCCTCTGAAAGGCTTTTTAGCAAATGTACATCCAACTAGTTTAGGGGGCGGTTGCCATGAAAAAAATTATTGCATCTCTTGCCATTCTGATGATCTCAGGATGTTCGGGTTCAGACAGGGAATTGTCAGGTCCAACCTCGTCACAGGAAAGCGTGAATTCTCCATTAAAAGGTCCTCTGATAATGATAGCTATCGATTCGCTTCATCCATCCTACCTGGATCTTGACCGAAGTGGAAACAGAGGCGGCTCGGATGGAAACTGGCTGATGCCCAACATACACAGATTTCTCTCGGGAGCTTCCTGGTATAAAAACGCTGAAGCCTATCTGCCAGCAGCAACAGACATGAACCACATCAACGCGCTTGCCGGGACCAGTAGCGCACTTACAGGGGAAATCGGGATATCGACAATGATGACCGGATGGAGGGCTCCAACCGACAGGTGGGGGAAATATTCAAAGTGGACGCCAATCCTGGAAAAAACCGATATGGCCATGCTTAGGGACAACGAGGGGCGGTCCGTTGATACCCTCTTCCACTCATGGAAAAGGGAACATCCTGAGTCAAAGACCGCGTTCATATCGGGAAAGGGCTGGGTGGCGGAAATGTTCAGGAGCCAGAAAGTTGTCGATCTGATCGTGACAGGGGACAGTCATCCCGACTATATTAAAAGTCCGGAACGCCGCAGCATGATCGATCCTCCCGGAGACGAAGACGGCGCCTGCGAACCCAGATCGTTGAAACAGCGTGCTTTTTCCGCTTTCCTCGAATCAAAAAGCAGCAAGTTTCCTTCAGACAAATGGACTGTTGATGCCGCTCTGAAGATTTTCGAGAAGGAAAATCCGGGAATGACATACATTCTTCTGGCGCAGCAGGATGACGAAGGGCATGCTCTGGGAGCGGCATTCAACCCCGACGAATTCACTGAGAGCAAAAGTTCCCATATTCCCAGAATAGGATGCAAGTTCCGTCCTGAATACAGGCTTGTTTCAAAACGCGACAGGGCTGTTTACCGCGAACCGATTCTTGATGCGGCAAGAGAGGTTGACAGACAGTTCGGAAGGCTCATGGACGGGCTCAGAGAAAGGGGGGTTCTTGAAAATGCGGCGGTGGTTCTCTTCAGCGATCATTCGATGGTGACCCATCAGGAGGTGTATGATAAAAAGGTTGTCAAATCAACGGATATAAAGGCCATTCTGGCGAAAGAGGGGCTTATAGGAAAGGATGATTTCTTCCCCTATACCGCAACCAGCATAGGTCTTTTGTATTTCAGAAATGGAAAAGAGCGGGTGCCAAGGGCAAAGGAAGTCCTTGAAGCCCAGAAGGTCTACAACAGACAGACCGCACAACCCGAATCCCCATGGTACGTCCTTGACCGCGATGATATGCGAAACGGCGTTGAGGGAGTTGCTCTTCCTGGTGAACTTTATCACGCCTATTTTGTAGATGCGGACCGGGAGAAAAGTATCGTATGGCCCGACCTTGTCGTCCTTGCTAAAAATGGATGGCAGCTACCTACGTACGGCGGCCTGGCCATGAATATCGGAGTGAGCTTTCCCGATACGAAACTGGACTTAAGTTTCCTGAGACTTTATCCGTTGACAGGCGGGCATGGCTCTATAGACACGCGTCCCATCGTAATGGCTTTTTCCCTGCCTTACCGCAAACAACAGGTCCTGGAACGAAAGACCATGATCTCGGACATAGCCGCAACCCTGTCATCTCTGTATAACCTGAGGATTCAATCCACGATGTCGGGCGAGGATCTGTCTTCGGAGGTGAGGTGAAGAAACCTCACCGCCTCGTATAACCGATTATCATCCTTCCAGGTTCGGTAAACCCGGCCCTGAAGGACCGGGTGTCGAATCAGGAGAGGCTTTAAACCTCTCCTGATTTTAGTTAGCTTGAAGGGCCTCGCCCTGAAGGACGAGGTTTCCTTAAACTTGATGATTACCGTATCAGCTTAAGCCGGCTTTTTTTGTTTCTGTCTGAGCTTTTCAAGAAGATCCAGTGATTTCTTGTAATCGGCCTTGAATTCAAGGCTTTTCTCAAGATGGGTCAATGCCGCGTCAAGCGCCTTTTCGTCCCCGATTTTCAGATGGGACAGGGCCAGATTAAAGTGAATGAGGTGGTTTGCCTCTCCCTTTGGAAAATATCTGAGCGCCCTTTCGTACTGACTGATGGCGGTGTCGACCTTGTTGTCCTTTGCCAGGGCTACCCCTTTGTTATTGAAATACCTGACAACCTCCTTGGGCGCGCTTACCTCGCGGCAGAATGCGTTTGCCTCTTCTATGAAACCGTTATCTTCAAGCTGTTTGAAAAGGTCGAATTTCATATCGGGATTGTCAGGGTGAAAATTCAAAAGCTCCTTTTGCTTCGGGACAGCCTTTTCCGGCTGCGAGGTCTGCAGATACAAATCGATCATGTCGGCAATTCTCTCCATGTTTTTCGGGGCAAGGGAATCAGCCTTTTCGAATGCCTTAAGCGCCCCCTTATTGTCTCCAGTTTTGAGGAGAATCCTGCCTTCCATGTTTAATTTCCTTAGGGGATCCATAGCCTTTTCCGGTATTTTGGAGAGTAGTTCGGCTGCGTCGCCATATTGGTTGAATTTTTCGTATAACTCTATAAGAAAGGGATAATATTCATCCCCAAGATCATTTTTCTTGTCCATTACCCTTTTGACGGCTGCCTTGGGATCGTTGTCTTTTTCAATCGATTCAAGTATTTCCCTTTTTATCTGGTCCGCCATGTCATATTCCAGATGAGCACGATAGCTCTTGTTTACAATTGATATGAGAGGCATCGGACTCAGCGGCTTTGGAACAACAAAGATCCTGCCAAGCTCACTGACCAGGCTTTGGTGTTTGCCATCAAGCGCATCGCTGGTCGTCAATATGAAGCTCGCCTTTCTTTTGTCGAACACCTCATGTTTTCTCCACCTTTGAATAATGCTCAGCCCATCAAGATCGTGGAATTTTTGTTCGATAATGACAACCTTGAAAAACTGCTTGTTAAAACGGTACTGGGCCGTTTCCAGGTCACTGGCGGAAAAAAGCTGGATGTGCATTTTCTCGAAATGTTCGCTAAGCTGCTGAAACAACGATTTGTCACTGTCAACCATAAGCACGTTCGCGGGAAGCTGGTTTTCCATCCTGTTACCCCATGAAATAATGGCAAATGTTCGTTTAATAAATTGTTACAGTATATTATGCAATTTTATGGGTTTTTTGTAAAAAGAAAAAAAAGAAATACCTTAAGACATCATGGCTTCTCAAATAAAAACGGATGACCGTGTTTCATGCGTGTCTCATTTCCCATCGAACTGTTTGATTCCCTGTTCCGTAACCATCGCGCTAATAGTCCTGTCAAACTCGTCGTGCGGTATGCTTTCCATAAAAAACCGGTGGAAAAACACTCCAACCGTCGTTGCATGGGAGTGCGTTGATAAATATTTGTCATAATAGCCGCCTCCATAACCAAGGCGGTATCCTTTCCCGTCTATGCAGAGCCCCGGGACAAGTATCAAGGTGTCTTTATCAGGAATAACAACTGATGAATCAGCCGGTTCAAGGATTCCATATCTGTTTTTGACAAGCCTGTCCCCCTTTTTGTAACGAATGAATACCATTTCGTTATCCTTTATAACCCTGGGCAGGCCAATTTCAAGCCTGATGCTCAGCCTTTCTATAAGCGAATTTATATCCGGTTCACCGCGATACGCGTAAAATGCCAAAATCCTGCTGAAACTCTCCTTTTCTATCCATTTTTCCAAATGACCGCAAAGGGCAAGGCTCCAACGGCCGCTATCCTCAGCCGATATTTTTTTTCTCTCATCAAGGAGCTGTTTTCTGAGTTCCTTTTTTTTGTCCAAGAGTTACTCCCAATTCAGATCATCATTACTTTTTACTATCCATTCAATATAAATATAGGTAGATTACTTTCTTTCTTTTTACAATGGACACTTTTAACTGTTAACTGGAGATGATGATGCAGTTTGAATGGATTCCGGAAGAGGATGCTGATGGACGTTTGCTGGTAATGCCCGGCGATATCAGGTCAGATCAGGATAAGTTGGCTTTATCACAGCTAATTTCTATGTTAATATTTTGTAACGGGATGAGTACGGAAATAACCCCGGACATAATCGACCAGCTTCTTGAGAAGATTGAGGACAAAACCCAAAAAGTCGAAATTATAGTCGAATATGATGAAGATGAAGTAGGTCTGGGATTCAATTACTGCTGATAAGAGACCTCAGCGTCAGGTTTGCATAAACCCGGCACTGAAGGACGTGGTTTGCTTAAACTTCGTAAAATTCTAAAGATTCCGGATTAGTCGCATCAGCAGGGGGGTCCTTGCGGCTATCGCCCTTGAGGGACAGAGCTCCTGACAACAGAAACACCTGATGCATTTGTCAAGGTTCACAACAGGCAGCTTATCGACAAAGGCAATTGTTTTTGCTGGGCAGTGGTCTACGCAAATTCCGCAGGAGGTGCATCTTGCGTGAAGAAATTTTGGATATGGCCTGAACAGCTTTTCCTTCATGTACCTTGAGAAGGAACTGCCACGATTTATCCTGTCATGCCAGGCCGGATGCCTTACGCATTTGAATCCCTTTACTTTGATCTTGTCAATATTTATGCCCTCAATCTCAATATCAGAAAGGTCTCCGGCGCACATTTCCCGTTTTTTGCACACGGCAAGTATCGGGGGAAGTTCCCCGTCCAGCCCTATGATATGGCTCGCCACTGCCTCCAGATGATACGGACT
>JADFZC010000226.1 GCA_015232735.1 Oligoflexales bacterium
TTACTGAAAAGCAGGTCCTCGATGAAATCTCAAGGTTTGGCCCGGAACTGACAATCGTCCATACAACGACACCAAGCATTTACAATGATATCGATTATGCCAGAAACGCCAAAAAAATTGCAGGATCGACAACGGTCCTAGTCGGAGCACACGTAAGCGTCCTATCAGAAGAAACCCTGAGAGTCGGCAAAGATGCGGTAGACATTATAGTCCGTGGAGAGGCCGAGTACACCCTCAGGGATATTGCAAAAGGCCTTGCCTGGGAAAAGATTCCGGGAATTGCTTTCAGATCTGATGACGGAAAAATTATCACCACATCGGACCGCCCCCCGCTGGATGTCAACGAGCTTCCATTTCCCGCCTGGCACCATATCGACCCGAGATGGTATCGCGATGCGGGCAAGCTGTACCCTTTCCTGACCCTTTTTTCGGGAAGAGGCTGTTTTGCCAAATGCACGTTTTGCAGGGAAACACAGGTGGTTAACGGACGCAAACTGAGATTTCGCGATGCCGCGAAGGTCGTCGATGAGATCGAATACGATTTACGCTGTTTTCCTTACCTTCAGGAAATCATGATAGAAACCGATACCTTCACCGCATTGCCGGAACACGTGCGGTCGTTCTGCAAAGAATTCATGCGGCGCGGACTTCACAAAAAAATCCGCTGGAGCTGCAACGTGAGGGTTGATATCGATCTGACGCTTCTTCCGCTGATGAAGAAAGCGGGATGCAGGATGCTGATGATAGGATTTGAATTCGGGACAAATGAACAGCTTAATGTCGTAAAAAAAGGGACGACCATTGAAATGGGACGGGCCTTCGCACAAGCTGCGGCAAGACTCGGGTTCACCCTGCATGGCTGTTTTATGATAGGCGCACCTTTTGAAACAAGGGAATCGGCTCAGAAAACGATAGATTTCGCAAAAAGCCTGCCGCTTGACACGATCCAGGTTTCAGGAATTGCCGTCTATCCCGGCACGGAGCTCTATGACTGGGCAAGATCGCATGGCTATATCGTGGCAAAAGACTGGACAGACTGGGTTGATGAAAACCGCGAACAGGTTACCCTACTCAGCTACCCGCAAATGTCCAAGAAAGAGATCGACTACTTTGTAGACAAGGGTCTGAAAGAATTTTATATGCGCCCAAAACAGATCCTCAAAATGTTTTTTGCCATCCGAAGCTGGGACGATGTCAGAAGAAAATATTACGGACTTGTCAGTTATCTTGACTATTTCAAAAGCAATAAGAGGCTGTCTGAAAACCCGGAGGCGGGGGTGCAAGGAGAAGGAAAACCGGAACTTACATGCCGGTAAGTGAGGATTTAAACGAAAACTCGAAGTTTCCCAGGCAAAAGGGGGTATGGCCTTGAATTTGAAATCTGCAAAAAAAATCTCCGACAGATTAAGGAGCATTTTGGTTACTTCCCTTAAGCTGCTGCTTGCCGCCTTTCTGATAGGATGGCTCATCCGTTCGGGAAAGCTTGATTTTTCCCAGCTTGGAATTCTGATAAAATATCCCTCAATTTTGATTTCCATGATATTTTTCTGGTTCCTGTGCGGTGTCCTGATAGGCTCGGCGAGATGGAGGCTTCTTTTGACCTCCGCAGGGATCCGACTGAGTTACCGCCGCGCTGCGAATCTCCAGATGACCGGACTCTTCTTTAATACGGCGATGCCCGGCTCAGTAAGCGGGGATCTTATTAAAGCCTATTACGTTATCCGGGATAACCATGGGCACGCCAAATCAGGCGCTTTTTTAAGTATCGTCCTTGACAGGCTGCTTGGTCTTGCCGGGCTTCTCAGCATAAGCATATTTGTCATCTTGATCGATTTTTCAAGAATCATTGAAAATCCGGCATTGATGTCCATAGTCGGAACCCTTCTCCTCTTCGGTATTTTTCTGGCATTTTTTTTCGGTGCGGCACTTTACCATTACCGGGGAAAAGACCCGTTTCTGCCTTTTCTGAATCTTCGCATTCCCGGGATGGGAATAATCAGAAATCTGTACGAATCCCTCCGGGAATACAGAAACCACAGGAAAAACATACTGATCTGTCTGGTCATGTCCATTTTCAACCAGATTGCATACCTGGGACTCTTCTGCATTATCACGATCAGCCTGCTGCCGCAAGGTCTGTCCAGCATAACAAAGATTGCGGCGGTATTTCCCCTGGGGATGCTTATAACATCCATACCCATTGCCCCGGGCGGTCTTGGCGTCGGACACGTCGCCTTTGAAAACCTTTTCAACCTTGTCGGCCTGAGTGAAGGCGCCAATGTCTATAATGTGTTCACCTTAATAGGACTTGCCTTAAACCTGATCGGATTTGTTCCCTATCTTTACCTGACTCGGGGCGGCTCAAGAGAAAGCATCCTTCGCACCCAGGATGATACGCCGCCAAATGAAGGTTGCGGGGATATTTCACAACGAAATGGACAAACATCCGAATGCTGCGAAAAATTCACATGATTGAGGCCCAGACGAAAGGTAGCCGTGCAGACTTCCAAGCAACCAAAAATCGTTTCAGCCAGATACAAAAACTCATCCCCCCGCAAGACCGATGGAGCTACCTATACCCCGACAGACCTGTCAGATTTTGTAGCCCGGCAAATCCTTGAAAACGCACATTTTAAAAAAAAAGGCGCTTTGCCTCTGAGAATCCTTGATCCAGCAATAGGCGAAGGACGGCTTTTGCTAAGCCTTCTTAACGCTCTTAGGCAAAAGGGCATCACAAAAGTTGAAGTCTTTGGTTTTGAAATTGACAGGGAAGCCTTGAAAAAAGCCACGGGCCGGATAAAAGGTGAGTTCCCTGATGCCGACATCATATTTTATCATCAGGATTTTTTACAATTTGCCCAGGGAAGCGGCCGGTCACCAAGCACCAGCCATGACAGCTCTGATAGCGGGGGCTGTTTCGAAAGCCTTTCTGATCCCCACAAACAGAGCAAAACGTCTTTTTCCTTGGGATTATCAGCATCCCATGCGACAGGACAGAATTCCGATCAATCAAAAAAATTCGATCTTGTCATAGCAAATCCGCCCTATGTCCGTACCCAGATTCTTGGAACAAGAGCCGCACAGGAACTTGGCAGCCATTTCCAGCTGAAAGGCCGTGTAGACCTCTATCATGCATTTCTCGTAGCTATCGCCAGGTCATTGAAAGAGTCAGGAACGGCCGGAATTATCGTCTCAAATCGTTTCATGACAACCAAATCAGGAAAAACTCTGAGAAGTGAACTTCTAAGGCTTTTCTCTCTTCGTCATATCTGGGACCTTGGAGATACCAGATTATTTGATGCCGCTGTTCTTCCAGCCGTCCTGATTGCCTGTGGCACAAAAAAGTACACAAAGAACTTAATACGCTTCTCATCGATATATGAGACCAAGGATGCTTCCGGCGCCGAAAAGGTTGATACTCCGATTACCGCTCTGGAAAAAAACGGGATTGTCGGCACCACTGACGGCAGATCGTTCCTGATACGCCACGGCTCGCTGCCTATGACAGAAGACCTGGAATCGGTCTGGCGCCTGCATACGGAAAATAGCGACAAATGGCTTTCAATAGTTAATTCCAATTCAAAATTCATATTTGCCGACATCGGAAGGATTCGCGTCGGCGTAAAAACGTGCGCGGACAAGGTTTTTATCAGGAGTGACTGGCCCAGCTCAAAAGACGACCGGCCTGAGCTCATTCGCCCATTGACAACACACCATATTGCCGGTAAGTTCCGCGCTTCAGAAGAAAATACCGTCAGACAGATACTTTACCCTCATCTTATTCGGGACGGAAAACGGACAACCGCCAATCTTGAAGAATTCCCAATATCAAAACGATATCTTGAAAGACATAGGGACACGCTTGTGTCGCGTTCCTATGTAACAAAGGCAGGCAGAAAATGGTACGAAATATGGGTCCCTCAGGACCCTGCCCTGTGGTCCTCACCGAAACTTGTTTTCCGGGACATCTCAGAAGAACCCACTTTCTGGATTGATCTGACGGGGAGCGTTGTAAACGGCGACTGCTATTGGCTTGCCTGCTCCGATCCCCAAAAAATGGATCTTTTATGGCTGGCGGCCACCGTGGCGAACTCGACATTTGCAAAATGGTATTATGATACCAGTTTCAATAACAAACTGTACGCGGGCCGACGCCGCTTCATAACTCAGTACGTGGAAAAGTTCCCGCTGCCAGACCCGGACGGGAAACACTCAAAGAAAATGATTGCCCTGGCAAAACAGCTTTTTGAAACCCGGGATGGGTCCTTTATGTCTCAAAAATATGAGGAACTCGACAGGAGGGTTTGGGAATCATTCGGCCTGACACCGGAAGATGTGTTGAGCCTATAGCTTAACGTGAATCATGTCACAGCCTCAAGGTACCTCTTTCTCACCTTCTCCCAGACAAACTCTTTTTTCACGAACTCATGGCCGGTCTTCCCCAGTCTTCGCGAAGCCTCCTCGTTTTCATAGGCCCATTTCAGAAGTCCCCTGAACATGGCCCTCGAATGATAATATACCCCTCCTCCGGATTTATCACAAAGCTCCTTCATGACTTCGCACTCGCCATTGGCTATGACCAGTGTGTCGTTGATCCATGATTCCAGCAAAACCATCGAAAGGCTCTCTGTCGCTGATGGATTGACAAGCGCCCTGGCATGCTTCATAAGAAAGGCTTTTTCCTGTTCAGAGACAAACCCGACAGAGACAATATCCTTCCTGCCGGCGTCAAGTTCCATGTCGAGAAATCCCGCAAAGACAAGCCGTGTCTTCATTCCGTATTCATCGGTTGCTCTTTTATATGCTTCGATAAGTTCATAGCAGCGTTTTGTGACACACGCCCTTCCGACAAAGAGAAAGTATGGCAGTTCGAGAAGCTTTTTATATTTCTTGTTTAATTTCAACTCGTCATCCGCGGACAGCGGCACAGGATCAGGGACTCCGTAACCGCCTGTGATCTGTTTGACGCCGGGAGGAATTTCATATATCCTGTTGACAAGCTCTTTTTCCTTTTCGGCTAAAAAAATCAAGCCCTTGGCCGATGCAAAAAGCGGGGAGAATATCCTTTTGATATGAAACGACGGCTCATCATGCGCCGTGGTTACAAGATAGGCCTTGTCA
>JADFZC010000227.1 GCA_015232735.1 Oligoflexales bacterium
TACAAAATAGTGAGATTAATGCTACCCCGAATTATTTATCTGGAATACTATAGTTCTGACAGCGAGTCAAAGTTCCAGCATGAAATGCAATATCCGTCTTTGCGGAAATTTCCAAATTCGTATAAAATTATATTATTAAAGAATTACTTGATTTGCTGTGTATAAGTGGACCATAACACAATTTCATTCGGTAATAACGAAAATGAAAATTCCCAGTATTAAATTGATATTGGCTGTAATCATGCATCTCAAGGCATGCAGCGCAAACTGTAACTCGCTGGATTTTCGTATCCTGGGAGTCATAAGCAGCGACAATCAAGACAAGGGAATAGCGCTTATTAAAAGCAAGAGCACCGGCAAGGTAACCGCCTGCAAGGTCGGAGGCAAAATAAGCGCCAAAGCTACGCTGTCAAAAGTTGAAAACAGATATGTCGACATAGTTATCGGTCAAAAATTCTATCGCATACGTGTCGGTTCCGAGGAAATAATGCCTATTACCATGGACGAGAGCATCAGGGCAAAGGCCGTTGAGCAAAACATCCTAAGGGAAGACGGTTTTGAAAAAGTAGGCGATATAATCAAGGTCAGCTCTGCTTTCAAGGAAAGCCTTATTAATGAGAAATTAAGCTCCATAATGGATCAGGCTTCCACCCAGCCTTTCATACGGGACGGAAAACTTGTAGGTTTTATCATTGGTGATATAGAAAAAAACAGTATTTATGAAAAGCTTGGGCTTGTTGACGGAGACATAATTATCGATATCAACAACAAGCCGATCAATGACACCGCCCTGGCCATCAAGACCCTCAATGAACTAAAATTTACCACAAATGCCGTATTTACAATAATACGCGACGGCAGGGAAAAAAAGATATCCATAGAGGTTCAATAAGCATAAACCCGGCCCTGAAGGACGAGGTTTCCTTAAACTTGATCAATCGGCAGGGAAATACTTCTGGATCCTTTCCAGATCTTCAGGCGAATCGACTCCCTGGGGCGGTGCGCTATCCGTCCTGAAAAGACGTATCCTTATCCCGTTCCACATCGCCCTCAGCTGTTCCAGCGACTCGTTTACCTCATAAGAACATTGCGGAAGAGATACCATCCTCTTCAAAACCCCTACCCTGTATCCGTAGATTCCCAGATGCCTGAGCGCAGAGAAAGATCCATTGGAAAAATCGAGATCTGTAAGTTCTCCGTCCCTTCTTGCAGGTATTGGAGAACGGCTGAAATACAGAGCGAATCCTTCGGCATCCATAACCACCTTGACGACATCCTTGGAAAAAAACTCCGCCCTGGATGCAATGGGCGTGCAAAGGGTCGATATCCCCGCCTCTTCGCTGTCCCTGAGCCCCTTTGCCACCGTCACCAGCAGATGTTCCGGCATCATGGGCTCATCTCCCTGAAGATTCACAATAATATCATCATCGGGAAAACCGAGTTTTGAAACCACCTCGCATATTCTGTCAGATCCGGTCTTGTGATGGCCTGAGGTAAGGACCGGGTATCCTCCAAAATTCCTGACCTCCTGACTTATCCTCTCATCATCCGTGGCTATTATTATCTCCCTGGGATCAGCCCTTTTAGCGCACTCCCACACCCTCTGTATCATGGTTTTGGAACCGATCATCCTCAAAGGTTTTCCCGGAAGCCTGGTCGATGCGAAACGCGCCGGTATGATTATTCTGAAATCAACCTTGTCCATCCCTACTTCCCCTTGTGCTCAAAAGAAGGCGCCATCGCGATTTCATACGCTTCGAGAAGATCCATTCTCGAAGATATCAAAAGATCCGCAACCTCTCTGCCTGCGCCATGCCCGCCACGAGCGGATGTCACATACAGGGAGGCATCAAGAACAAGGCTGTAGGCGTCTCTCACGGCTATTGGAAGTCCAACCTTTTTCATTACCTTTATGTCAATGACATCATCGCCGACATAAGCCGTCTCAGCGATGGAAATTCCAAGCTCACCGCAAAGAGCTTCCAATATCGATAGCTTGTCACAGGCTCCCAAAAAAAATCGGCAAACCCCCAGATCTTCCAGCCTCTTTCTTACCGCAGCGCTGTCCTTTGCCGAGATCACTGCAACCTCAATGTTATGCTTCATAAGCATCTTGAGGCCAACGCCATCCCTTACATGAAATTTTTTTATATCTTCGCCGCCTTCCCCATAATACAGGTTTCCGTCCGTAAGAACACCGTCCACATCAAAAGCAGCCAGCCTTATCCCTCTTGCCTTTTCAACAAGGGCATCACCAGACAGCAGCATCATACCTCCAAATCAATCGCAGTTCACAAAAGGTCAAGCGGGACAAGGGACTTGACAAGTTCGTCCACAGCTTTGACCTGTTTTAAAAAAGGTTCCAGATGATCCAGGCGAAGGGCGCTTGGACCATCGCATTTTGCTTCCAGGGGATTTGGATGTGTCTCAAGAAAGAGACCAGAAATACCCTGCGACATTCCTGCCATGGCAAGCTGAAGAGCAGCATGCCTTCTTCCTCCCGCAGAGTCGGCCATTCCTCCTGGTATCTGCAGTGCATGGGTCACATCGAAAATTACCGGATACCCGAACTCCTTCATGACCCCGAAGCCAAGCATATCCACAACCAGGTTGTTATATCCGAACATCGTGCCTCTTTCGCACAAAATTATCCTTGTATTTCCCGACTCCTCGAATTTTTTTATTATATGCCCCATCTCCCTCGGGGCAAGAAACTGAGCCTTTTTTACATTCACGACCGATCCTGTCCGGGCCATGGCGCACACGAGATCCGTCTGCCTGGATAAAAACGCCGGAAGCTGTATAACATCCGCCACCTTTGCCGCAAGCTCCGCCTGGTGAGGTTCATGCACATCTGTTATTACCGGAATCCTGAAGCTGTTTTTAATGTCATCAAGAATCCTGAGACCTGCATCAATTCCAGGTCCCCTGAACGATTTTATCGACGATCTGTTTGCTTTATCAAAGGATGCCTTGAATATATACGGAATCTTCAATTTATCTGTAACTTCCACAAACCGTTCGGCAACCCTTAATGCCATCTCCCGGGACTCAAGGACATTAAGACCTCCAAACAAAACCATGGGCGATTTGTTCGAAACTTCAATTTTTCCAATTTTTATGATCCTGTTTTCCAATTATAACCCTCCAGATATGGCATTTGCCGCCTCAAATCCCGAACCTACCGCATCCTTCATCCCAACGCCTTTAAGGTAATTTCCGCAGAGATGAAGCCCCTTCTGTTTCGAGACCAGAAACCTGATCTGTTTCATCATTTCCAAATAGCCAATTTTAAACTGCGGAATGGCGCCATGATATCTCTTTACCTCAATAAGTCTCAAATCAAGATTTTTTTTAGTGATCGCTCCAAGATCACCCGTCGCAATATCAAACAGCTCCCTGTCGCTCAAATCAACCGCCTTTGCGTCAAGCATACCGCCTGCAAAGGCCGTCAAAAGCTCCATCCCGGAAGGCGCCCTGTTTGAAAAAAGGCTGGAAGAATAAAGCACACCCAGACTCCTGAGCCCTTCGTTCCTCGGCACGAGAAAACCGAATCCGTCATCAAGCCTGCCGGCACTTGCCGGGTACGTCAAATAAAGCACAGCAACAGGCGCCATGACAATCGATCCCAGAAGATCGGCGAGGGAACGGCTTATGCTGCCGAGAAGTGCAGCCGCTTCATGGGGCGGAGTCGCCATCACAAGATATTCCGCTTCATAACTTCTTTCCGAAGTGCAGACAATGTATCTGTCCTTGCGAATTTCAATTGATTGCACCTGGCTCGATGTATGGCATCTTTCACCCAGAATTTCAAACAGTCGTTCGGTTATCTGCCCCAGTCCGTTTTTCATGGAGTAAAGACCTCCCCCGGTTTTCCTTATGAACTGGGTTTCTCCCTCAAGATTGGCTCTTTTTTTTCTCCTGTGGTGGAAGGCGCCGAATATCATGCTGCCATGGTTTTTTTCAAATCCATAGAAAAGCGGGAAACTCGCCTCGGCCGAGAGCATGTCAGGATCGCCGGCAAATACTCCTGAAATAAAGGCGCCGGCAAGAACCCTGGAGGCTCCTTTTCCAAACCTCCTGTCAAAAAACTCAGCCGCCGATTCCCCATTCCTTCCTCCCCGGGGGATGAAAGGCTCCAGAGCCAGCCTGAACTTCTCCCATGGATTCAGAAGCGAAGTGGTGAAAAATGAGGAAAGAGACGAGGGAACCTCATGCAGGATGCTGTTTCGCACGATGAAACGCCTCCTGGCATGCGGGTCTGTTTCTATCATTGATGCGGAGATTTCAAGGCTCTCGATGAGCCTTAGAATATCAGTGGCCGACCCCATGAAGGTGTTGGGGCCTCTTTCGATAAGATAGCCGTTTTTGAGCTCGGACCTGGCATTGCCTCCAGCTATCCGCTCCTTCTCAAAAACCTCTACATTGAAACCACGCCTTGACAGAACGTGAGCGCAGCTTAGACCGGATATTCCGCCGCCAACAACTGCGACGCTTGACTTTCCCATATGAACATTTTCTTTCAGCTGTTATCGGAAGGATCTTTCTTTTTTTCCTCCTGGGCCTTTTCTCTGGCCATTCTCTCCTCTTCCATTTTGTCGAATATGGACTCGACGACCGTTACGATTTCGTCGCAATTCGTCTGGCTTGCAATAGCATGAGTGACCAGAAGCTCCTTGAAAAGCTCATCCGTAGGCATATTGGGATTATTTCCATCACAGCAGACCAGAATTGGAACTTCCACATCAACCCTCCTGATACTTTTTATTACCTCAATTCCGTCCAATACTGGAATGATAATCCCGGTAATTACTAGATCCGGCCTGAATTTTTTGAACATTTTTACCCCCTCGAATCCGTTCAGCGCCCTCAGCACTTCCAGGTTCCTTGTCTTCAGCTTCTTCGTAAGCTCTTCCTGGCACTGATATTCGTTTGTAATGAGGAGGACTTTTTTCATCAATGATCACCTTTATCGGACTGTTTAAAAATATTGCTGTATATACCCGCAATCTAACTTGTCCCGCGGAAAATCCCATATCCTATGCGGTCGACAGGATAGATTTTCCAGTTTATGGAAAAAAATTTCAACTTAATTAGTCGCTGGCGCATTTCGCGCCAG
>JADFZC010000228.1 GCA_015232735.1 Oligoflexales bacterium
AGATAAAATAATGTAGGAAATGTAAACATCCGATTTTTTAAAGGCACAATCACTTCAATAAGGCATTCCAGACAGTTTTCCCCATTGAGTAAAGATGCCATGCGGTGGCAACATTTATGTTCCAGCCTAACAATATAATATTTTTTAATAAAACAGTTAATTGATCCGATTTTACCCAAGACGTTCCATCAAGTTTGAATGGCCCTTCACCGAAGAACAAACTGTTCAGATAACATGAAATTATATTTCTGTTCATGACGGATGAAACTATCAAATGACCTGCGCAGGTCATTCGACTTCGAATCGGTACTGTGTGGGCAGTCATCATTTTTAATGAAGAAACAAGTTAATTTGTCAAGGAGAATTTTCATGAAGAGGATGGTGTGGAAGATCTTGGCAATGCTCTCTTTTGCGTGGGCTTTCCCCCAAACCATCAGCGCCCAGGACTCCTCAAGCCTTTCACTTGAGGCTTTTCTGGGGCAAGTAAAAAGCAGGCATGCCGGGATTCAGGCTTCCGGACATGTGATGGAAAGCGCCAATCTCAAATCCGATGAGGCAGGCTTGATGTTTTCACCTAACTTTTTTACAAATGTCCAGCATACGGATGACGCAAATCCCCTCACAAACCAATCTATGCGTTCCAAAAAAACAATGATGGACTCCCTCAGTTTGGGAGTGAAAGAGAATTTTAGGACAGGAACAAGCGGGACTTTGTCCTATAATTTGATCAAATACGAGTATGATGGAATCACAAAGCCGGCACTTCCGGATAATCTTGCCGCACTGGCCGCGCTTTTCAATTCCCTGCCAAGCAAGTATTATGTCGAAAAACCGATGGTAGAACTGCGCCAGTCCCTCTGGCGAAACTGGCTTGGCAGGGAGTACAAAGCTGCTGAGGAGGCTGCAAGGACTCGCCTTGAAAGCAGTTATTATTCTGAGAAATTCAAGACGAAAGACTCGCTGCTTGAAGCCGAAAACAGCTACTTTCGCCTCTCTTTTGCCAGAGAGGTGGTTCGAATGAATCAGGATAATCTTCAACGCGCTGTCAAATTGAAAAACTGGACTGCCATCCGGGTTGGGCGCGACCTGGCTGACAAGACCGACCTTATCAGTGCTGATGCGATGGTCAATTTAAGGACACTTGAACTACGTTCAGCCATGGATGATGAAAGGATTGCATCTCGAAATTTCAATACGCTCCGCGGTATGAGTTCGGATATGGTGAGGGAGAGGCTGATGCCATTCAAAGCCGACATGATCGAAGGGATTGCCCCGCCTGCGCGGGCCGATGAGCGTGACGATGTGAAAGCCCTGCATGCTTCGGCCCTTGCAGCTTCCGCCGCGGCTTCATCATCCGAGGAGAAAAACAAGCCGACACTTGAAGCCTTTGGTTCCTATGCCATGAACAGCTTAAACGACAAAGAGTCAAAAATTCTGCCCAACGCCTTAAAGACCGATCAGCCTACATGGGTTGTGGGACTTAGTTTCAGCACTCCTCTTGATTTTGACACCATAAGACGGGCAAACAGCGGCTACAGGCTGGAAGCTCTTGCGGCCGAGGAAATCTACCAGAGGAAAAAGTTTGAGAAGGACCAGGAATGGCGGAACCTGCTGGCAAAACTTGGTGAGGCGAAAAAACGTCTCCATCTTGCAGAGGAAATTGAGAAGGTACAAAAGAGCAAACTGGAAAATGAACGGATTCGAAATCAGCGCGGACGCTCGACACTCTATCAGGTAATTTCCGCGGAGCAGGATTATGCCTCAGCCCAGCAGAGCAAGCTGATGCGGATCAATGAAGTTTTGCAGGTGGCGGCGCAAATGAAGACATATGCAGGACCCTGAACGGACAAAAGACCGTCAAGTCCTGTCAGCATCGGAGGAAACCATGAATTTAGCGGATCTTTCAATTAAACGCCCTGTTTTTATCACGTGCATATTTGCCATTATTCTCATCGTGGGCGGAATATGCTTTCGCACCATAGGGATCGACCTTTTTCCCAATATGACTTTTCCTGTTGTACTGATCACGACCATCTATCCCGGCGCGGGACCCGAGGAGATTGAAATGGAAGTCTCCAAGACGATAGAGGATGAGATAAGCACGCTGGCCGGCATAAAAAGCGTACGATCCTCATCGAGAGAGAGCCTCAGCATAGTAGTAGCGGAATTCACCGCTGAAACCGACATCAAGTACGCGACGCAGCAGATCCGGGACCGGGTGTCCTATATCCGCTCCCTTTTGCCCCAGGATATAAAAGAACCGCTTATCCGCAATATCGATCCCGACGAACTGCCTATCGCCGTTGTCGGTGTCGGAGCCGACCTTTCCGAGGCCGAGCTTTATGACCTGTGTGACGAACAGGTGAAAAACAGGCTTGAACAGGTGGAAAATGTGGGACTGGTGGAAATATACGGCGCAAGAAAACGCGAGATTCATGTTGAACTTGACAGGAGCGCTCTCAAGAGACATGAGGTTTCCGCATCTGCCGTATCGATGCGCATTGCCGCAAGCGGAAAAAACATCCCCGCCGGCAAGGTGGTTGAAGGGGGGCGGGAAACCGTCATACGCTCGACAGCGGAATTCAGATCCCTGAAGGATATCGGAGAGACGATAGTAAGTTTTGCCGGCAATGATGTCCCTGTCCAGGTGAAGGATATAGGCAGAGTGGTCGACAGTCTCGAAGAGGAAAAATCCCGCGCTTTTATCGACGGAAAGCGATCGATTTTTCTATATGTCTACAAACAGTCGGGCACAAATACGGTGGCTGTTTTTGATGGAATTGTAAGGGCTTTGGAGAAGCTAAACAGGGAACTGGCCGATGCTCCGGGTCATCCCAAAATTTCCGTCGTCAGGGACGGCGCCAAGCCCATAAGGCTTAACGTCAATGACGTGAAAGAATCGATTTCCCTGGGAATCATTTTAACCATAGTCGTGGTCTACTTTTTCCTGGGCAGCCTGAGATCGACGTTCATTACCGGAATCGCCCTGCCCAACTCGCTGATCGGAGCCTTCATCCTCATCGCGGCAGCCGGATTCTCCATCAATGTAATCACTTTATTGGCTCTAAGCCTGGCAGTAGGGCTTTTGATCGATGATGCGATAGTGGTTCGCGAGAATATTTTCCGTCACATGGAAATGGGTAAAACCGCAGAAAAGGCGGCCAGTGACGGAGCAAAGGAGGTAATGCTGGCCGTGATAGCCACGACCCTGTGCATCATAGCGGTGTTTGGGCCGGTCTCCTTTATAAAAGGAATGATCGGCAAGTTTCTGATGGAATTTGGCCTTACAGTCTGTTTTGCAATGATGATCAGTCTGTTCGATTCGCTGACAATGGGCCCCATGCTTTCCGCATATGCGGGCGGTATAACGGAAAGGGAAAAGGAGAACATCATCTACCGTTATACCCTGGGCGCTCTTCTTCTGGGGTTTGACCGTTTTCAGGACTGGCTCTCACGCAAGTATGAGAGGATTCTCAGAACCGGTGTCAGGTGGCCGACAACGATAATACTGGCAAGCATACTGCTTTTCGGTTACAGCATTTTTGTCCTGAAGAAAATTCCAGTCAATTTCATGAGCAACTCGGATCTTGGAGAGTTCATTATCGACATAGATGCCCCTGCAGGTGTCTCGCTCGACAGGATGGCCGAACTTGCCGGGAAGGTGGAGGCTAAAATCCGAAAGCATAAGGAGATTGCAACGATTGTCACTACGGTTGGCAATGCAAACGGCCAGTCAAACCTGGCCAATTTTTACGTAAAGCTGGTCGGGAGCAGGGAACGCCCAATGAAAACCAGCGACTTTAAGGAGGTTGTACGAAAAGACCTCGTCGAGTTCAGTTCCATGAACCCGAAAATAAGTGACTCGGCCGGTCTCAGCGGCATGGGATCGCAGAGAAGTTTTACTATTAACATCATAGGATCCGATCTTTCCGAGGTTAAAAAATATGCAGACAGGCTTGCAGCCAGGCTCAGGTCCAGCCCTGACCTTAAGGAGGTTGATACCAGTTATCGCGAGGGAAAGCCTGAGCTGGATATCGCGCTTAACGGAAGAAAGGCCTTTCAGTACGGAATATCAAGCGCTGCAGTCGGAAATGAGCTTCGTATTCTGGTGGAAGGATCGACTCCCGCTGTTTTTCGCGACCATGGACGCGAATATGACATCAGGGTCCGTTTGCAGGAATCCCAAAGGGTTCTCAAGGGGCGTTTTGAGGAGACCTATATTCCAAACATCAATCAGACACTTGTCAAGCTTTCCAATGTAGGATCGGTCGTTGAGACGGTCGGTCCAGCCACAATCGATCGGCGTGATCGCGGCCGAAGCATCGTCGTCTCGGCAGATCTGAACATCAAGGGAGGCGGTCTTTCCAAGGCGATACGGGAGACCGAGGAATTTTTGACGAGGGGCGAAGGAAAACTTCCTTCCGGAATGCGTTACAGGTTTTCAGGTCAGGCTGAGAGCATGGGAGATGTGATAACAGGGATACTGACCGCAACGATTTTGGGCATAACTTTTATATATGCGGTGCTGGCAAGTCTCTATGAGTCATTCATCACCCCGTTCACGATAATGCTCGTTTTTCCGCTGGCAATCTGCGGGGCTTTTCTGGCGCTCTACTTTTCCCACAGCAACCTCGATATGATGGCCATGATCGGCTGTGTGATGTTGATCGGACTTGCGACGAAAAATTCCATCCTGCTGGTTGATTATGCAAATCAGCTGGTTGAAAAGGGGGAAAACAGGATCGAGGCGATCATCTCAGCCGGGCGTGTCCGCCTTCGCCCGATTTTGATGACCAGTATCGCGCTTATCATGGGGATGCTGCCTATCGCCATCGGCCTGAGCGAGGTGTCTTCACAGAGGAAGGCGATGGGAATTGCGGTCATCGGAGGGGTCATAAGCTCCACCCTGCTGACTTTGATCGTGGTTCCGGCCGTCTACTCGCATATCGATCATTTCAGGGTGTGGAGCCTTGGCCTGGTCAGGAGGATCTTCGGCGTCAAGCGGACAGACAACAGCGCAACTTGAATTTCACTTTTGATTCCGTGCACAAGCTGCCTTGATGCCTGTACCGATTCCTCCTGGATAGTGG
>JADFZC010000229.1 GCA_015232735.1 Oligoflexales bacterium
CCATATATTGTCACCAAGCTTTTGATTCCGCAGGTGGCCGGCTATCAGGATAATCCCGATGAATTTGTCCATAATCGAGCACTTTCACTCTTTACTCACCTAAACTTTACATATATTGGAAGAGCGCAGGGAGCTTGGACAAAAGAGCCGGTGATGGATTGGCGTAACGAGCAGTTTTTTAGACTTTGGCACAGGACCAATTGGGAAAGTGCTCAAAGTTTTGAAAGGGATATGCAAAGAGCCGGGGCTTCCAGAATTGGCTGGTCCGAGATGGTGCGATCAGAAATGAGCCTTAAAGACACGGAAGCAAAAATTATTGATTTGGAAAACCAACCTTTGGAATGATTAATTTGACTATATAGAGGAAAAAATGAAAACAAGAAAATCATCATTTCTTATCCTATTTTTTGTGGCAGTGCTCACAAATTTCGGATGCGAAAGTTTTGAAGGATACAGGCTCGAATCTGGAGTAAATGGAGAAACATCGCAAGAAGAGGCTGTTGTGCGCGCCATTGCCGAGTTTGTCAAGTCAAGTCTCTCTGATACCAGTGCGGATGAAATGCGGAAACTAATGTTTAGTCAATTGGTTCATCTTAGATTGATATCGGAGAGCGGCATCTGGACAGATCCGCAGTTTGAAAACCACTCTGACTATCTTTTGGGAAACGATCTTGACAAGGATAAAATCGGAGAATTTGTAGATTTTGTAGCTGAGGCCAATCTAAAAAATCCCTATTTGACCAAATTTCTTGTTAAGGCCGGAAAATCAGATTTTTCAAAATATTATGAGAAAATTAGAGGCGAGGCACATACATTTTTTCCTGATCTTGTTGCCTACGGCCTGGTTCAGGAGAGACTTACAAAATTACTTTACCAGGATTGGCGCCTGATAAAGGCAAGTCGTGATATTTGGGCGAAAGCAAGGGCAACATCCAATATTGAAGAGCATATGGAGTTGTTTGATTATGCCAAGCTGGCTTCCGTAGATTATCCGATTAGAAAGGTTATTGAGTTTAATGAAAGTGGAAGTGTGGATCAGGACTTTCTTAAGATCATGCTTCCTGTCAACATAATGGAAGCAGTCATGGTTGATATTCGGACGGGAAGAGTCAATAATGCCAAAGCCGGCTTTGTTTTGGCCGTTCATAATCCCGAATCGCCGGAGTGTGTCGGCGGGAGTAATAATTGCGTTGCTTCCTATTGGTCAAAAGAAAGAAAAGCGGTGAGTGTAAATTTGCCCCTGTCGAAAAATTGGGCGGATCTTTATCAAACATGGAACCTGGCTTTTGTTACCCGTTATAAATATTTTCCTTATGTCATGGTGAAATTGTTGATTCCCCAGGTTGCCAATTACCAGGATAAGCCTGATGAATATCTTTACAATAGAATGATTGCCCTATACACTCACCTCAATTATGCTCTCCTCGGTAGGGCCAACAATTTCGGTGTTTATTCTGCCAATATCGATTGGAGTAATGACGATCTGTCCCAATTGTGGGGAAGAGAAAATCTTGATAGCGCCGGAGATTACTCAGCGAAACTTGGAGAAAAGAGGTCTCCCCACCGAAGCCAAAAAAATTGAAAAAAAATGTGATAGGTTAACTGAATTATAGTGTGCTGCCGAATTAATCATAACCATCTAAAAACATATAGGAAATTATTCTTACATATAAAAAAACACTTGAGTAGCCGCTTCGATATCCTGCCAGTCTTTATCAAAATGGGAAGTAGCCCCACCCAACACACATATTTTAAACATCTGTCCCTGCTTAAACTCCTCATCGTTGCTGACATCGATATCACTTACGACCTCTCCACCAATTGGCGGAGAGTAACCGGCTTCCGTATTGCATTGCACTTTTGTCATGGGCCCAAATTTATAGCGATAAAACGGAACGCTTGGCACTTTCATATTGACCCTGTACTCGCCTTTTGAAGTTGGAGCTAATGGGCTTTCTATGACAAACCAAGTTGGAAACCTCGGCTGCGCCAAGGTGTAAACGTACTTACCATCTGCGGTTTTCGCGCGATGATAAATGGCGAGTAATCCGCGAATATCTCCCATGCTAAGGGTGCTTAGTTTTCCATGTTCCTCATCGCGTCTATTCGCGCAATAGTTCATGATGGACCTATTATCATAAACTCCTATGGCAAAATACCCATCGGCACTTTCATTGGCGCAATTGTCTGTTTGATCTCTATCTTCCCTTACATGCTCGTGATGTAAGCCTAAAACATGGCCTATTTCATGAAGGGCATTGATCGCAGTGCCAAGGTATACTCCACCGTTTACCCGCCTGCTGGAATTAGGTTGAAATGATCCCATAAACCCAAAATTCAAATTAACCCCTTCATCCTGGCCTAAAAGATTTTTCCCGCAATTAATACAAGCTGTATTATCGAGTCCTGGCGAATAATTGGGACGAATTCGAATGGACTCTTTGTCATCATCCCGGCAGGTTTTCCAACCCTTCAAGGAAAACGGCAGTGGCGGCTTTTCGTATTCATGTTGAATAATTTCCTGAACCTGCCTACGAGAATCCTCGGTGTAGGGTATATCTTGTGGACGAGGTTTGTCTATGGGGTTGAGCCAGCAAAATGGCACGACAATTTTACCATTTGCATCAAGCGCATCAAATCTAAGATCCGGGCCCGTGAGTGTCTCGGTCGTGCCCATGGTCAGGGCATTGGTTTCGCTAACTGACTCTCCTTTTTGAAAGGGAGAACATCCGATCACAGCAAGTATCATTGGCGATACCAATGACATGACATTGCGACTATTTGTGAAATAACAGGAAATGATGGATTGCACGATGGTTTACCCCTATTTTTCAAACGGAAATTTTCGTTCTGAAGGATTGCATAGCATATAGGATAACTTGTAAATAAAGTCAATAAACAACCAAAAATAAAAGTCAATTTGGCATCCCCGGCTCTGTGATGGGAGAGTAGACCCACCCAAGCGTTCCCAGAAAGCCCCCACCCAGAACAACGCATACTGAATTGCTGCACAACGCTCCCGAATGCCGATGGGTTACGTCCGCTTCAGCGCTGGGAACATTGATTTCACTTTTGGAGTTTTATGGTACTCACTTAATCAACACATGGCCCAGCACAAAGCAACATCCTGCATCGATCATCCCCCGCCTCTGCAATTACCGTGAATTATCCTCGGCCTCTTTTCTCACCGAATCGCCACTTCCCACAAGGAAGGAATAGGAAAGCGATAACTGGGTAATGCTATCGGCAGGATCCGGAGCACTATAGTTGCATGACCGACTGCTTTTTTTTTGCTGGAAAGCCGTTTTTGCGGAGTAACAAAGCCATAGTCATCAAAATGATGACTTGCGTGTTACATTATTAAATCCCTACTTTGCAATATTTAAAACAGCCTCATATCCCAACCGATCCTGAAGCTGCCGCAGATATAGACTTCGCGGCGTCGCCGTCTTGTCTTGAAGATCCCAATTGCACTGCTCGCGATCCTTGGCATCCATCTTATTGCCTTTGCAACCAATGGCCCAATTCATCGCCGTCGGGGGATTCTGACAATAAAGGAGTTCGTTTTTGTTATTCCAAAAAACCTGCATCGCTCCCGCCCAGCCATGACCCGTGCCCGAGGCGCCTCGATCGCGCGCTTCAGCCCCTCCATCGCTGACCATGTTGTCAAACAGTCCGCCGATTCCCCACCTATGATGAGGGCCATTGGTACTTTTGGCCTGCTCCGATACAACGTCAAGAAAAACATTAGGCCCAGGTGTTTTCCTTGCAGTGACATAATCGTGACGACCATTCACAGCCTTGGTCCGCTGAACCAGGATAAACTGGCCCGTGATGTTGAATGTGTAGCGTCTACCCCCGGTGATCTGCGACACCGGATCATAGCTGGTCGTATCCTGAATGGTAATGAACTTGCCGGATCCCCCCACAGAGACGCAGGCATATCCATAATGCCTACAAGTGACGTCACGCACCCACGCATCCTGGACCGTGCCGAAGCCAATCGCATTCCAACCATGATTCTCGTCGTCCGCTGATTTGAATTCCGAGTCGAATCTTATATTTTCAATACCTATCTGAGATATCCGTGAAGCCGTGGCGCGATAAATGAACCCTCCGCCGTATTGTTCCTCCATAGCCTGCAACACAGGGGCATCCATGGTGATCTTATCCCCCTCGATTTTAACGATATACCGTTCCCATGACATCGTGTAATCATCCTCCGTCCATTGCGTTGCCGCTCCGGGGATCCGATCCATGGCGATGTCATGGATCCAATTCTGCGGTGCAGGACGCTCAATCACCACCAGGTCACCTTCGGAAAGACCCTTTGTGTCACTCACCGTCACTGTTTTGCTACCTACTGGAATGTAACTGCCAACCAGTTTCCTGCGGGTTCCAGAAACCTCTTTGCAGTTGCTTCCGCCGCTGATGGAAAGCAGTGTCCGCTGCGAGGTGCCTGTGGCCAGAATCACAGAACCGCCGGTTTCTTGTTGTCCCTGACCGCGAAGGATCACCCCCGATGAATTGATTTTCAAGGTTCCTTGTACCTTATATAGACCTTTGGCCAGCAGAACGATCCCGCGAATGCCTTGATCGTTCAAGGGCTTTTTACTCACTTCATCGATCGCTCCCTGAATCCGGCTCCCATCATCACCGGATCCGGGAGAAATGGTAACCACAGGTCCTGTAACCAAAGGCAGCTTCCTGCCGCCACCAAAATAACCCGCTCGAGAAAAATCGGGAATGGTGTTGCCATTGCTATCGGGAACATAAAAGAGCCGGCCATCCTTCACATAAACATACTTCGATTGCTCCCCTTTGTCTTCTGGGGGGTCCGCGATCTTTGATCCGGAGGAGGTGATTCTGGAATCCGATTTTTTACTGTCTTCAGCGGCAGCACTTTCTGCTTTATCGATAACGCCATTACCGATACAATTGACACAATCACTATCATGAGCCGCAGTAGTTTTATCCTCGCCGTCATCGGAACTGTCAGACTTATCAGAGCTATTTGAGGAATCTGAAGAGTTTTTTATCCTGGTTTCCGTTTTATCCGATCCCTTCAAATTCCTGGACC
>JADFZC010000230.1 GCA_015232735.1 Oligoflexales bacterium
TCAAGGATAACGGTCCCGGAATATCGAAGGAAAACCAGGAAAAGCTGTTTAAGGTGTTCTCTCAGGTCGATGATTCGACAAGAAGGGAATACGAAGGGACGGGCCTCGGCCTCGCTCTGGTCAGGGAACTTGCGGAAGCCATGGACGGGGACGTTTTCGTAGAAAGCTCCCTCGGACAAGGAGCTCTCTTTGGTATTAAATTTAATAAAATAAAAGAAGACGGGATTGCAGGCGATGTCCCATGTGCCGACCTTTGGAATTATCGGCCCAAAAAATGGCATTTGGGAGACATTAATACCGAATCAAATGAAGACGAATTAGTAAATGAGAAGGAGATGCTTGAGGGAGATGGCAAATTAATTATCATAGTAGATGACCTCAGGGATATGAGGGATTTAATTGCAAAATCTTTGATTTCCTCTGGATATCGCTATATCACGGCAAGGGACGGTGAAGAAGGTTATGACAAAATTGTTCAGTATAAACCTGATCTGGCAATTATTGACTGGATGATGTCTAAAATGTCTGGGCCGGAAGTCATAGAAAAGATGATGGGAAATCCCGAAGTAAGAAGTATTCCAACAATCCTTCTTACTGCCAAGAGTGACGAAGAGAGCAGGATGACCGGAATAAAGAAAGGTGCCCACGCATACCTTGGAAAACCATTCAACGAGGTGGAACTGCTAACCACAATTCAAAATCTTATCCAGCTTAAGGAAGGTGAGGATAAGATCAGGGAGTTAAACAGGAACCTCACGGAGAATGTCCTGAAGAGATTTCTTCCACACAAACTTGTAAGTGACATAGTTTCAGGACAGAAGATACTTGAAAATAAGCCAACGATTATGGATGTTACAATACTCTTTTCAGATCTGGTGGGTTTTACGGATAAATCCGAAGAATTGGGAGCCAATGCTATTGCCTTGATATTGAATGAGTATTTTGAGGAGATGACCCAGATAATTTTCTCCTGCAATGGAACAGTGGATAAATTCCTCGGCGACGGGATAATGATCATTTTTGGTGCGCCGGAGGTTCAAAGCTCAGCATCACAAGCCAAAAATGCAATTGAATGTGGGAGGGCCATGAATAATAGGTTAAAACAACTAAATGAAAAATGGCAAACCGACTATAATGTACAATTCAAAAATCGAATAGGAATCCATAAAGGGACGGCAATAGTAGGTTCATTCGGAGGAAAAGACCGATCTGAATACACGGCGATTGGACCGGTTGTTAATATGGCGGTTAGGATTCAACAATCTGCCGATCCCGGAGAAATCTATTTTTCTTCTGCAGTTCGAGACACTTTGCTCGAAGGGGGGTGGAAATCAGCAGGAAAATTTAACTTAAAGGGCATCGGAGAAGTTCCTTTATATAAATTGAATATGGCTGAGGAAAAGAAGGCAGCATAATTCGTCCTGAAAAAGAGAATTTTTAGCCACTATTTAATAGACATATTTCAAATTACGGCGTAAATTAATAGTCCTATTTAAAATTTCGGAGATATATTTGTGTATATCGAACGCAGCATTGAAAATACGCTAAAAAAACAGCTAGATAGACCAAAATCACTATTGTTGCTCGGGCCTCGTCAAACCGGTAAATCGACTCTACTGGGAAAATTTCAGTTTGACCTTAAACTCTCATTGGTTATGCCTGGTGTCAGGAGGCGCTACGAAAAAGATCCGGATCTGCTTTATCTGGAGATCACCTCACTTAAAGAGCAAAAGAATGATGGGCGGGTGCCTATGGTTTTGATCGATGAGATTCAAAAAGTACCCAAGCTTTTGGACGTTCTTCAAAATGTAATCGATGAAAAGTTGGCAATATGCGCGATCACCGGATCTTCAGCAAGGAAACTTAAACGATCATCTAATGATATTAATCTTTTGCCTGGCCGTGTGACAGCTTTTCGACTTGATCCGTTATCCATCCAGGAAAAGATGCCAACAGATATTCATGATGCTCTTGTGTATGGAGCTTTGCCGTCAATTGTTTGTGAGCCTGACAAACAAAACAGGGAAGGGGATTTGGAAAGCTATGTTGAAGCCTATCTGGAGGAGGAGATTCGTTCAGAATCTGTAGTCCGTGATTTGGGATATTTTTCACGTTTTTTGGAAATGGCGGCGCTGGAGTCTGGCAATATTATCAACTATTCATCAATAGCTCGCGAAGTTGGTGTGAGTCCCATCACAATCAAGTCATATTTTGAACTTTTGCGGGACTGCCTGGTTGCTGAAAGAATAGACCCTATCACCAAGAGCTTGACTCGCAAAAGATTAATTCAATCAAGTAAATGGCTCTTTTTTGATTTAGGAGTACGACGACTTGCAGCACATGAAGGAACGCAAGTGACTCCTGAACGGCTTGGACAGCTTTTTGAGCAGTGGGTTGGACTTGAGTTGATCCGCGCGATCCGTTTACGTAGAAAGACAGGTGAGCATCTCTCTTTTTTTCGTGATCCCGATGGTCCTGAAGTCGATTGGGTCGTTGGTTCTCAGGGCGGATATATTCCCATAGAGGTTAAGTGGCATGAAGCACCACCCGAAAAATCAGCAAAACACATCGAAACCTTTCTTGCGGAATATAAAGGAGAGCATCAGGAAGTCGGTTATGTAGTCTGTCGCTCTCCCCGACGATATAAAATCAGCAAACATGTGTATGCCATTCCCTGGCAGGAACTGATAAGCGTAATGGAAAGTTAAATGGTTGGTACACCCGGCCCTGAAGGACGAGGTTTCCTTAAACTTGATGATTAGATTTTCATTGTTTTCCCATATCAAACATCAGCGTCCCCCCTCGCGTGATCTCCCCATGCCTGATCCAGTTTCTGCCGAGAACCCTGCCATTGAGATAGATCTTCCTGATATTCACATCCTCCCTTGAGGCTGAGGGGGCGATTATCCTGAACTTCTTTCCATCTTCAAGATGAAAGACTGTCTCGGGATAAACCGGGGCATGCAGATAATAGATATCCTGCCCCGCAAAAGGATATATCCCGCTGACAAGAAATATATACAGGGAACTCATGGCTCCGTTGTCCTCGTCCCCCGGATAGCCGTCATGAGGAAAATGCCGAAGAAGACGCCTCACCCACTTCGAGGTCAGATCCATTCTGTCTATCAGATCATTGCTGAAATACCATATCGTCTGGAATGACGGCTCGTTGGTGAAATCTATAAGCCCCTTTTCAAGGGCATGTTCAAGCCTTTTGACGAAGGTATCCCTCCCCCCCATCTTTTGAATGAGTCCGCCCACGTCATGTGATGCAAGATACGAATAGACCCACGAGGAACCTTCATAGAAAGATTCATCCTTCAAGTCTTTAGGGTCGGTCCCGGCGAAGGTTCCATCCGCGTTTCGTCCTCTTGCAAACCCGGTAAAACCATCGCTTTGCGCCGAGCTGTCCCAGACGTTCTTCCAGTTTTCCGACCTTTTTAAATAATAGGCGTGATCGTCAAGGTATAAAAGCCCCTTTGCAACCTGCGATATGGCGAAATCATTATACGCAAATGCCTGGGTCGCGGAACCTGACCTCAGCCTCCATGTGTAAATGTTAGGCTCGCCGATATATGTAAAACCCGAAAGCCGGTATCCATCCGTCCTGAGGTATTCCGCATGATATTTCAGCACTTCGTAGGCCGACGGCCAATCTATGCCTGAAACGCCCTTTACATAGGCGTCCGCGATAACGTTGTCAACATCATTCCCTCCCTGTCCGGCAAGGAATTCCTTCCCCTGAATGAAGGAGGATGACACATATCCATTGTGTTTGAACCTTTCAATAAACGACCTTACAATATCCCTTGCGACAAGAGGCCTTCTTATGGTCAGAAGAGGAATGGCCGTCTTCCAGCTGTCCCAGACCGTGTAAAAATCATCCCAGAACGGTTCATCCGAATTCCAGCCGCCGTTGTCCGAGGTACGATTTCTTGGATGAATCTGGCTATGGTACAAAGAAGTATAAAATTTTATCCTGTCCTTTACATCTCCACCCTTGAAGCTCACAGTCCCAAGTTCCCTGTTCCAGACCGCTCTTGCCCTGGCCTGAACGCCGGAAAGACTCCACCCGGGGATTTCATTCTCAGCCCAAATGCGGGCCTTTTCCATATCCTTGAACGAAACGGCCACTTTCAGGTAAATCACCTCCCTGTCTTCAGTCTCAAAGCTGAAATATGCGCCGCCTTTTCCTTTAATCTTCCGAAATTTCTCACCCTGACGGGAAGCTCCTTCATCCCATGTGCCAAACGACTTTGGAGCCTTGCTGAACCTTGCGTAAAAGGAGAGGCCGTATTCTGCAGGATTCCAGTTTTTATGATAGATCCCCCGACCTCTTGTTGTCCTGGAACCAGGATGGATTTCAATACTCCCTTCCTTCAAGGCGGGCTCGCCGTTGATTTTCCTTCCCATGTCAATTATGATGTGAACTTCCTTTGACTTTGGAAAAGTGAATCTGTAGATTGCCGTATGCTCTGCTGCGGAAAGCTCACAGGAGATGTCATACTTTGTAAGATGGACTCTGTAGTAAGTTGCCGAGGCGCGTTCATCCCTTTTTCCTGACGCCCTCTCCTTTTCGTCAAGTCTCAGCTGCCCCACCATTGGCGAAACCAGAATATTCCCATAGGAAGGAACTCCTCCCGTGCCCTGGGCGTGAAGCTGCGCAAAACCCACTATTTTTCCATCCGGCTTATAACCGGCCGTATTATCCTCCGCATGAGTTTCGGGACTTGGATGTATGGACCCATGAGGCATGGACGGGCCCGGAACGCATGAGCCCTCACCCCTTACGCCTATCATCGGGTCTACAAACGAAACGGGCGAATAATGACGATCCTCTGCCTTCGCATCCATGCCGAGAGAGGATGTCTGCAAAGAAACATTTGAAAAAACAACAAGAAAAAATGCCGTTGGAAGTCCCTTCACCGCAATAAAGATTCCCACGCTGGTTTTAATGACTGAATTTGAGATTAAATGTATCATAGATACAGGCATGACAACAAATGCATTTTAACACCGTAAACCCGGCCCTGAAGGACCGGGTGTCGAATCAGGAGAGGCTTTAAACCTC
>JADFZC010000231.1 GCA_015232735.1 Oligoflexales bacterium
AAAGATGCCTCCCCCGAATCATTTATCTGGAATACCATAGTGCCATCGCTATCAAGCATAGTTCTAATGTTTTAAAAAATCCTTCCGATAAATCAAATGAAAGTCAATCATGCGTTCCAGGCAAATTTTTTGAAGTTGAAAAAAATATGCTGTCACTATTTGTAAAATTTGAGAATTTTCTTGATCGGCACATTCATCCGTCGATTCACAATTCGAAGGATCATGAAACAATATTCAAAGCACGCCTCATGATGGGAGCCAGTCTTTTATACACAATGGTGGCTGTCATTCCAGAACTTATCGAAGTCTGTACTTACACATCCTCTCTCAAAATTGTCTTGAACTTCACAGACATCATAATTACAGTTTCCGTATGTCTTGCACTGAAATACTGGGGTCATGTGAAAACCATAGCCAATATCGCCGCAGTTGCGCTTCTTGGATTGATATTTGCAATCATAATTGAGGACCCGAAGTTTTCCATCATCCTGGTTGGATGGTTTACAATCCTCAATTTCTTTTCTGTTGTTATTTGTACACCCATTTTTTCGAGAATCATTCTTCTGTCCACTGTTTGTTTTATTCCGTGGTTTTTCCTATTTTATTACAAAGGATCAGACCTGCAGTTTCTTTCCGGCACGGAATATGCTGTGCATCTATGTCTTCAACTGATGACAATGAACCTGATTTCATTCGTAACCGGATGGATTTACAATTATTCAAGACGCACGGCCTTTGAAAAATATCTTATTTACAGAAAGAGACTTGATGAGCATCAGATTAAATCATTTCACGGCGTCAAACTCGCATCCCTGGCGCAGCTTACAGACGGATTCGCGCATGAGATAAGAAATCCCCTCGCAATCATACTCGGCTCCGCAGAGAGAATAAAAATTGGAACAAAAAACCTCGATGGACAAAAAGCCGACCAGGTTAATTACGCGACTGAAAGAATCGTGGCGGCAACAAAGAGAATCGACTCTCTGATATCGACCCTCGGAAAAATAAGCATTCGAAATCCTGATGACAAACCGGAGCTCATCCCGTTCGAGGATATAATGGAAGACATAATGCAGTTTTTCCAGAAGCAGCTTGAAGATTCCAAGGCTGAACTCATGGTTGGTCCCATCACCCAGGATGTGGTTTTTTTATGCATACGGCACGATTTTTACCAGATACTTTTAAACATCATTTCAAACGCTTTCGAAGCCATCAGCAAATTGTCCGAAAGATGGATCAGAATAAGCGCTGAAGAGAAGGACGGGAAAATATTTCTGGCGATTACTGATTCAGGCAGGGGCATCCCGACCGACTTCCAGGAAAAGATATTTGATCCATTCTTCACGACAAAACGTGTTGGCGAAGGAACCGGCCTGGGACTGAGCATTTCATATTTTCTCGCCAAGAATAACAAGGGTGAGGTATTCCTTGATGCAAAATCGCCAAACACCAAATTCGTCATAGTGCTCCCGTCACACAATTCATCCCAAAAAATCGGGGAAATTACCTGAATAATCGGATAAAATTTATTTATCACACAATAGACACATACTATTTCCACTGACATCATATGCTGTTTAATATCTAAAAGGAGACAACATGAGCACGGGATCTCCCCCTGATTTTAAGGTCAAAAGCCGATCCCGTGCCTATAAAATCCCTGGCGGCACTGATTGACAAGGAAGAAAACGGAGTGAAAGAATGATAAAAATTGTAAAGCTGATCATGAAAAGGGAAAGCGCGCTTGAACAGATTTACAGGGAACTGGCCGCCTCGGCTCCCACAAAATCATTAAGGCAGGCCTATCACTGGCTGGCGTGCGAGGAAAGCCGTCATTCAAAAGAGCTTCTTGATCTTGCGGACGGTGAGATAGTTGAAAAGGTTGAAATCGATAGCAAATCCGCCCTAAGGGAAATCAGCCTCAGAAAGAACCTTAGAAAAATCGAGAGATCACAACTTTCAATATACAAAAAAGCCAGACACTATGAAAATGAAAGCCTCTATTTTTATAAATTGCTTCTTCTTAAAAGCAAAACAAGGGAGCTAAGGGAGTTCCTTCTGAAAATTATCGAGGAGGAACAGAAGCATTTTGAACTGATGGATCTTATTGTAAGGCAGCTGACAATCGGTGACACATTCAGCCAAAGACTAAGCAAAAGCGATGTCTTCATCCCTGCCATTTCTGCCAGCCGGTAAAAGCTGATTAATGCAGGATTATCGATTCATCCGAAGAAAGTAAAGCCGGTCTTGCCGCCGGTTTTTTAGTGAATGGCCATATTCTCATATTTTGTCAGCCTGAGACTTTACACCGCCTTGGTTGAACGAGGCTTAATGAGAATTGTCAACAAAGTCGACAAAAACCACAACTGCATGTAATTCAATCGATTACACATGCAATTATTTATTTCATTGCTCCCTGCCATTTCATCATATTGTCTCAAAAATATTGATAACTTTTCGTTATATGGCCATCGAATCTGTCAATTTTATTCCATCTGTTATTTCTGATAATAAGAAGTCGACTGCTTCCTGGTTGAAATAAATCAGCCTTAATCCTGGAGAAAATAAATTTTGATAATGGAAACGGTCTTAAATGTCTGATGAAAGGTCGTAACCCGAATTTTTAAAAAGAGATGAATATTCATAAAAAAAGGGAAGCGTTATGCTGCAGAAAATCCAAAAAGTAATAGAGAATGAAATAAATCCGAATCTGGCATTGCATGGCGGCTCCTGCAAGGCAACGGATTTTGACAATGGTGTGCTTAAAATCAAGTTTATGAAAGAATATCCCGGTCGCCCGGCAAACCAGGTGACAATGCTGAGAGGGGTTGCGCCAATTATAAAATCAATTTTTCCTGAAGTTGAAAGAATTATTCTGGACCCATAGATTTTATAAGCAATCCTTCATCAAACGCTGCTGCAATTCCCTTAATTGGGTGCAAAATATGACAAAGAGCCCATTTAATCGTTCAGACTTTATCAGACCGCTCAGTCCTTCCTTAAACTCTTTCTCAGTAATCATATTTACTTCTTTATAAAGTTGATACATGATTGTATTTAGATTAAAGAACCAGATCTGACGGAAGTGCAGGCTTTTCCACGACGGTCTCTTTCCCAGCTTTCGGCATCTCGAATTTTACGAACCTGTTCCCTTTCCATGTGACAAAGTGATAGCCGGGATAGTCAAGAGGTCTCAAAAAATGGAATCTCATCTTTTTGGGAAAGCCGTTTTCTGAAAGTTCAAGAATTGTTACATCCATGGAACCCTGATGGATCATCGTCCCCTGTTTAAACTGTCTTTCCTTTTGTCGAAATATAGTGGATTTTCGAAAATCCATGACATCACCGGCAATATAGGTAATTTCAAGCGTTCGATCATCCAATAACTTTAAACTCATGTCATTTTCCGAGATGGTCATTATATTCCAGTGAAAAGGCCGTGAACCTGGATGAAAATACTTATAACCAGATTCCGTATACGAGTCATTAAATATCGCCAAACCGGCATTTATGACAAAGTATTCGTTATCATAGCCATTCAAGTCAGTGAATTCAGACTCTTTCATCACATTTTCAAATGCAATAATATGCTTTTCCGCCAGATCAGTGGAAATGAATGTAGTCAGCGGATACAAGACGAAAAAAATCAGGCTGAGATATGCCCTCCATGCCAAGGAGAGCGCTCTTACCGGGAAACTTTTTTCCCTTGTTAATTCTCCCAATGTGGCTATTTGCATAATGGAAAGGGGAACGATTGAAAATTGAGACATAAGAAATACCCGTGGATGGGGCGGTATCGAAACAAAGGGAACAAGAGTCGTCAGGTTAACAACCACAAGCCATTTGATCAATTTTCGCATCTTCTCATTTTGATCTTTTATCGTAAAATAAAGCCCGCATGAAAATGCGGATATCAAAATGAAGGCAGCAGCGTAAAATTTGGCAGGATATGCTCCATCGCAAGATTTTCCAAGATCAAGTCCAATCTGGGCGGCAATAAGGATGGGATACCGCGCGGGGAACACTTTGAAAAAAGCGAGAGGATTCTCAAGAAAAGATGTGTAAAAACCGCTGTTTTTTGCACCATATCCACCTAAAAGATACAGCTGGGTATATATGACCAATATGACGAGAATAAAGAAGGATTTCGTAAATAGGTTTCGAATTCCCCCTCCAAAAAATATCCATTCGTAGAAAAAAATAAGCAAGAATCCGAAATAACCGGCCTCTGATGAGGCCAGCGAGAGTATGAGCAATAAAAGCATTGCCACCTTGTAGCGGGGATTGAACGATGTTTCGTGCCACTTCAAATAAAAGCAAAATGCCGCCAATGAGAATACCGATGCCATTAGGTGGCATCTTGAGGCTATCCATAGGATGTGCAAGCTTAGAGGCAAGGAAATTCCAATTATCAATGTCGAAAAAGCGCCATGCAACGGTCTCAGGAGCCTATAGAAAATGACTCCTATTATGCCGATATACAGAATGGCCCAGACCATTGAATGCAATCTGAAAAAATATGCGCCTTTTCCTGGAAGTTGTTCATCAACGCTAAATGAAAAATCCGACAATGGACGGAAAAACTTTATCTTTAGAGATGGATCGCCCCACCATAGGCGCCATGAGGTGGCATCGGTTACACGATCGTAGTCGGTCAAAAGGCTAAAATCGAACCTGTTGTGAAAATCCCAGAGCGAGCCTTTCGTCACTTTTTCAAAATTAATCACCAAATAGTCGTCAATTATGGGATGAAACTCAAGTTGGTCTCGCTGCAGTACCGTGAAAAACAGGATGGAAGCAGCCATTATAGCGAAATAAGTAAACTTTACCCGACTCATATGTCATATGCCTCCTGAATTTCATGATTTTAAGGAATAACTCTCAAAAAGTGTGCCAGCCTTATTGACTGAAAATCATAACTTATTCGGAACGCTCGAATGACAGGAAAAAAATTGTTTTTTGCCGGATAATGTTTCAAATATCGACAACGTAAGATCGTTTTATTCCGTGTAAATAAACTTTCCAATTATGGTATTGGTACAGAAAATCCATATGGAACGTAA
>JADFZC010000232.1 GCA_015232735.1 Oligoflexales bacterium
CGAGGAGGGAGTACGCCGATCTATTTTCATCAAATAGAACCTGTAATGATGAATCTAGTTCATTTAATAAGGAACGCGATATACCATGGCATAGAGTTTGACCGTCCAAGCTATGGAAAGAAGGAGGTTGGGCAGGTTGTTCTGTCTTTTGAAAGAAAGGGCAATGAACTCATTATAAGGGTTTCCGATGATGGGCAGGGCCTGAAGATATCCGAGATAGAAAAATCGGCGATTGAACTTGGCATTGTGACCGCAGAGGGACTCTCAAAAATGACAGAGCAGAAGAAATCGGAACTGATTTTTGCGCATGGGCTTTCCACGTCCCGTGAGGCCAGGGAGATAGCCGGCCGTGGAGTCGGGATGTCTGCAGTAAAAAATGCCGTCAGCCTTGCTGGCGGGACAATAAATTTGGACTGGGAAAAAAACAAGGGATGTACTTTCTCGATCACCATTCCCCTGAAAAATGCCGGATAGGCGCGCGGGTCCGAAATATTCGCAGCAGAACATGGCAGAACTTTACACGTTTGATGAATATGACCTCCCAAAAAGAGCCGCACCCAAAAGATTTCTTCATAGTTTTTTTGTTATCGAATATCCCCCCAAAAAATTATGCGGGTTCTCTTCTCACCTCGTTCGAACGAGGTGTAAAGTCTCAGGCTGACAAAATGAGAAACTTGACGTGAAAATTCCCTGTCAATAAATCCGTGACACATCTTCTTAAAAAAGATAAATTGTAATTTGAGATTAAATACAAATCTGAATTTGACTGAAGACGTTTTTTGAAAGGGTTCATTTGATGAAGGCTTTTAAATTCATTTCGTTATTGATCGTTGTTTCACTTTCGGGCTGTTCAGGCAGGAAAAGTAAAAAAGACGATACGGGCCAGCCGACGCCTACCCAGCAACCTGAACCTACAGCCAACAATCCCGATGGATCATCTGTCCCGACTCAGCCCCCGAGTTCTACAGATCAGGTGCCGCCCCCGGCAGGGGCCGAGGATGCCTCTTCCTCCCTGAAAAAGGCAATAAGGGACATTGTCATGGAGCTGAAGGGAAAACCTGATTTTTTGATCGGACTTGGCCATACGGGGGGTGGAGGCTTTGCCGACCAGGGAATAAAGATCGATATCTACTATGCATATCTGTGCTGCGGGTATGCAGACCAGGGGTGGGCTGGCTGGCAGCCTGAAGGCAGGTTTGTGGACTCGATAGTAAAGATTGCGGATGACAATGGCGCTGTTCCGATGTTCACCTATTATCAGCTTGCGCTGGTCATGGAACAGACAAATTACAGGATCTTCGAAAGTGAGGATCTTGTGAAGTACCTTAAGGATGTAAAACTGATGTATACAAGGCTGGGCGCGTATGGAAAGAGTTCCATGGTTCATTTTGAACCGGACTTTTTTGGATATCTGCAGCAGCATGTGACAAAAAATTCGCTGTCGGTTGATACCATGAAGGCTGTTATCCATGGGAGCGATTTTCATGATTGTGATCATCTTAACCAGACCGTGGCCGGTCTGTTGCAGTGTTTGATCGACATGGGGAGAAAACTGTCGCCTAAAACAAAGATAGCGTTTTCATCATCAAGCTGGGGAGACTGGTATGATGACAGCAATCCCAATGTTGATGTTGCGAAATACGCCGCTTCGGTAGGCGCTTTCCTTAACAAGGTTTCAATGGGAAAAACCGATTTCGTGATAGTCGAGACTCTCGACAGGGATGCCGGTTTTCATGAGATCCAGAATCCAAAAGGCAAGTACTACTGGGATGAAAGCAACAAGACATATCCAAATTTTCAAAGCCATCTGAAGTGGGTCAAGGCACTAGTATCCACGATGGGAAAGCCGGCGGTCTTCTGGCAGACTCCGCTCGGCGTCCCTTCAGATACTCGGGGTGGTTCCAACGGGGCTTACCGGGATAACAGGGTGAGATATTTCTTCTCTCACATAAACGAGCTTGTGGACGCAGGCGTTTTCGGCGCGCTCTTTGGCGCGGGAGCGGATGGTCAGACCACAATCAAGAACGATGGCGGACAGTTTAAAAATGCTGCCGCAGCTTATATGAGCAGTCCCTACGAGATTAAATAGTCGCTGGCGCTTCGGGCGCCGGCAGAGTAGGTATTTGTATGTATCGTTTTTAAAAAAAATGTCTTATTTGAAGAGCTCCTCTTGACATCCTGAAAATCGAAGTTATCATTCTACTCGAGCACAGTTTTAAAAAATGCTGCGTGATAAATTGGACAACCACTTAAACAGAGCGGGTTTTTGTGGCACGTTTGAATTTTTGTCAAAAATATTTGGTTTTAGTTTTATTGCTGTAACTCCTGTTTGTTGACTATTGAAAGTGAGGAATGTTTATGGATGGTAGAGTTGTATTAACAAAACCTGAAAATAGGATGGCCGCTGTTCGCACCAAATCCAATAGCTATGCGGTTTTTGAAGTTTTTAATGAGTTCAAGGTGAAACCCGGCGATCTTATTTCCGGACAGTTTAATCAGATTGGAAAAACCAACCTTGTAAATTTGACCCAGCGCACGCTGCTAAAGACGGATGTAAAGACGGTCAATTGCTACATCGCTCATAAAATCAAGAATATTATGGGAATTGGCAAGGAAAAAAAGAACCTTCAAAGCGGGTAGTTCTTTGAATCACCACGTGCACTTCTTTATTATCCTCATCTCGAAGGGTGAATTTCGCACTAAAGACTAATAAATTTAATTTGTTATATTAAATCGTGATGTAGATGAGCCCATTTTGCAGCATCGTTTTGTTTTCATTCGTGTCAATATGCCAATTTTATTATTGAAAAAATATTTTTCTGTGAAAAATATGAAATATCGTACGATTCTTGTACGAAAAGCAAAGGTCATATAGTGTTTCGTTATTACTATGTTCGCTTTATTACTTTATTAATTAGTCCCTGGCGCGAAATGCGCCAGGGACGTATCCTGGCAAGCGGAGAAAAGCTTAGGATCTGTTTGAAATATGCTGAAATTTCGTGGAGATCCTATACCCGCTTCGCTCATCAGAACACATCCCTGGCGCGGGGTCGCCAGGGACTGGTTAAGAAACAAATAATAAATCTCCTTCACCCTATATGAATGAGGAACATTTTTTGCAAGTAATTCCAGCAGAAAGAAGTGCGTCCATTTTTGATTGAAAAGATGAATTGATTCCAATTTCCAACTATTGGCAATTTTCATACTGGGCAAGGTGTCATGAGGTATTTAGAGGATCAAATGCATGAAAGAAAACTGACCTTCAAGTCAGAATTTTTCTCTTTGGTTCTTTTTATTTCGCTTTTTGGATGCAGTTCAAGAAACGATACCCTGGACACATCATATATGCCTCCGGCTCCGACTGAGGATGGAAGTACTTCAACAACGAGTTCAACTACGGAAAAATCATCCAAAACCTCTACAACATCCACGTCCAAAAAAAAGACAAAGAGAATTATTCTGGAAGATGACGGCGGTGAAATCGAGCAAGCTGTGTCTGATGAAACGACTTTGAATAGCAATGCAAAAACCACCACAGCTGGCGGTGGCAAAGGCACGGCTGCAACACCTGCACCCTCACCGGCAGCTGCTGAGATCGTCGTCAGCGGAACAGTAAGAAGATCCATAGCCATTCAGGCAGGCGGGGATGGAAGGGGTACGGTTTGCGTCTATATCACAAATTTCTGTCCGACAAGGGACAATCTCCAGTCTCTTCAGCTTTTCGGCACGCCAATCCAGATATTAAATGCCGATCTGTCCACCAATATGTCTCAGTTGGAATTTTCAATTCCGATAAGAAACAATCTTGCCACAAATACATACGTGATTGCCGCGTCGCTTCTGGAAGACGGAAGGGCTTGCGGCAGAACCTACAATCGCGGTGACCTCTTAACCTTTGGAGCCAATGGATGTCCGAGATTCAATTTCCAGGAGGGTACGAGTGCCACAGGCCTGTCCGTAGTACTTAACGACTTCATCATTCAAAACTTTGGTCAATAATTTTTATCTATCCCTGCTGGAAATTTAATCCGCACTCGGGGCATTCTTCACTTTTTGTTGAAAACTCATGTCCGCAGGCCGGACAGATTGCGGTCTCTTTTTCAGGGTCAAAAACCTGATTTATCGTTTCAGGATCGTATTCGAGTCCATCCAGGCTGTTTGCATATTCCTTTGCCATGATTTCCTGGATGGCGGGAATATCCTCCGCTCTGCCCCACAGTTCAACCCTCATGTCGCATCCCCTGCCGCAGTGTTCCTTGTCAAGAAGAATTTCCAGCCTGATTCCATGCTGCCTCATGGCTCCTTTTATTTTCTCAGCCTTGGTCAGACCTGTTGTTCCTATTTTTATCAAATCGTCTTCCATCTGAACTGTTCCTTTCTTCAAGCGGATTTTATAAGAGCCTGTCTAAAAAGGGGCGGCCTCTGCGTTAATCGTCGTCGGGCGATCCTCATTTACCGACATGTAAACATAGGTCGCCCTCCTCTTCGCGCCTTGATCCGACCCTTTTTAAACAGGCTCTGAGTCTTTATATATGAATATCGATATTATTTCAATAATAACGATGATCTGCCTGACAATTCATCGAAAGATATTTTCCATTTTTCCCGCAGAAAATAGTAATAGGTGACCTTTTCCCCTTCAATGCTCCTGACTGCCGAGATATTTTCCCGTATGGGGCTGGGCAGCCTGGCTATATTTTTATCATCGGAAAATACGGCCTCTGCCCCGAAAAGGCGCATGGGGTCGATAAGGGGATCGCCTTCAAATCTTCGGAACGACCAGCCGAGGAAGGTTGGGTCCCACGTTTTTCTCAACAGGTCATAGGTGGCAAACCGAAAAAGCGTCAAGTCGCCGCTTCCGGATTTCTCAAAGAACAGATCGTTATCGATGAATATGGCCACGTGATATATCCACTCTCTTCCGACTACCAGAACGTCGCCGGGCTCAAGTCCCCTGTTTCTTACTTCTTCGTTGAGATAGTCCTCCGGCTTTTTGCTGTATGGCTTTACGGTTCTGCTGTATTTTTCATCGAAAAGGAAATTTTTCA
>JADFZC010000233.1 GCA_015232735.1 Oligoflexales bacterium
CAGATATATTGAAAAAAATCAGGGCGATTATGATTTTTTTATCTTCATGCCCTACATGTTTGGGACCACATATCAGGGGATAATGAAGGCAGGGGAGAGAGCCGTCATCATACCCTGCCTTCACAACGAAAGGTATGCCTATATTTCCCTTTATGCTCAAATGATGAAAAGGGTTTCCGCGTTGATATTTCTTGACTCCGCCGAACAGAAGCTGGCGGGCAGGCTTTATGAAATAAGCGAAAAGCCGCAACTTCTTCTTGGGGCGATAGTTGATCCTCCCGGGTCTGATGGTGATGAGAGGCGGTTCAGGGACAAGTTTGGTATTTATGATAAATTCATACTTTATGCCGGAAGAAAAATAGAGGGTAAGAATCTTCCTCTTCTTGTCGATTATTTTTTGAAGCTGAAACGATCTTCTTCAAAGTGCGGTGGCTTGAAACTTGTGATCATAGGATCAGGAAATCTTGTCTATCGAGGTGAAAATTACCCTGATGTGATCGATCTTGGTTTTGTATCCCCCGAGGACAAGAATGACGCCTACAGGGCGGCGTCCATTTTTTGCCAGCCTTCCGTTAATGAAAGTTTTTCAATCGTGATGATGGAGGCATGGCTGAACGGTACGCCGAACCTTGTTTCGTCTGCATGTGAAGTGACTAGGGAGCATTGTGAAAGATGCGGCGGAGGGTTATGGTTCAAGGATGAGGCTGGATTCGTTAAAGCTGTCGAGATGTTGCTTGAAGGTGAAGACAGGAGAATTCAGATGGCCGAGATGGGAAGAAAATATGTTCTTGCGAACTTTACAGGGGATATTATTGTTAATAAATTCGTTGACTTCATGCTTGAGGTCAAGGGGGGGAGGCAGTAGGCTTTTTTATGTCGACTATCATACATAATGAGGTTATGATTGGGAAAATTTTTTGGCTGCGGTTTTTGTTTGTTAACTCGACAGAAAAGTAAACAAGATGGCTCTACCCAGATCGGCAATGCATGTATGCAGAGTAAATTTTAATAGCAGAGCTATAACTTTTGATCTGATAGCCCGTGATTTGAAATTAAGGTATCTCGGGTCGATGATCGGCAGGTATTGGAACCTGATCCATCCCCTGGCCATGATAGCAATTTACACAATAATATTTTCCAAGGTCATGGAGGCGAAAATAGGGGTAAAGGCTGCTTCGAGCCCCTTTGGCTTCACCATATATCTTTGTGCCGGGCTTATCCCGTGGATGTCATTCACCGAGACTGTGACAAGGGGGGCCAATGTATTTCTTGAGAACGCGCATCTGATAAAAAAAATTTCATTTCCAACGGAGATACTTTATTCCATTGTCGCAGGGGCTTCGACTGTAACATTCACGATATCTATGGCGATTTACCTTACGCTGATTCTCGTGGCGGGACATGGGGTGGAGCCGCCATTTGTCCTTGTGCCTGTCATTTTTATAATGCAGATGATGTTCGCTATTGGGCTTGCCATGTTTTTATCGGTTTTTACGGTTTTTTTTCGCGATACGCAGCAGATACTTTCGATCGTTTTCCAGATATGGTTCTGGGTGACTCCGATAGTATATCTTTCCGAAAGGGCGCCCAGGGAACTCAGGTGGATATTTCGCGTGAATCCATACTATTATTTTGTAGAGATCTATCATGACGTTATCGTGGAACAGGTCTGGCCGTCCCTGGAGCTTTTTTCCTATTGCGCACTCTTTGCCTTTGCCAGTTTTATTGTGGGGTCCAGTTTTTTGATGCGTTTCAAGGAGGAGATTCCTGATGAGATATAGGATTTGGTAAAATGATATCTATAAGGAATATAAGTAAAATATATCGAATTTACGACAGGAGGACAGACCGCTTCAGGGAATGGCTCTTTTTCGGAAGAAAAAAATTTCACGGGGATTTCTGGGCCCTGAGGGATATCTGCCTGGAGATACCCAAAGGGGCGGCTTTCGGCATAATCGGCATGAATGGCGCCGGTAAAAGCACGCTTCTTAAAATCCTGACAGGGACAACCAAGCCCTCGCTGGGCAGCTTCAGTCTGAATGGACGCGTGGCGGCGCTTCTTGAACTTGGCACCGGGTTTCATCCTGAGCTGACCGGAAGGGAAAATGTGATAATGAACGGCAAGCTCATCGGTTTCTCTTCGGAAGAAATCAATTCCAAAATGGGGGAGATTCAGGATTTCTGTGAACTTGGCGATTTTTTCGATAAACCGATAAGAACCTACAGTTCGGGTATGTATGTAAGACTTGCCTTCGCTCTCGCATCGAGCATCGATGCGGATATTCTCATCATTGACGAGGCGCTTAGCGTGGGGGATGCCTATTTCCAGAGTAAATGCCTTTCAAGGCTTAGACAGTTCAAGGAAAAGGGGGTTACCATTCTTTTTGTCTCCCACGACGCGGGAACAATAAAAATGCTTTGCGACGAGGTCGCAATTTTAAACGAGGGAAGGCTCGTTTCGACAGGAAGCGCACAGGATATGCTTGAGATGTATAATGCCCTTCTGGCCAGGAAGGATGGGCATGGCACTGAATACATAATAAGCAAAAGGGAGCAGCAGGTGTCGGGCGGGGAGGTTCTTGTTTCAGGCAACCATAAAGCGGAAATAGTGTCGATCTCCTTTCAGAATGACAGGGGGGCAAGGATTCAGGCGCTTTCAGTGGGAGAGAGGGTGAAACTTGTTATCGATGTGAAGTTCAACGATGCCATAGGTAATCCCACGGTCGGAATCATGATAAGGGACCGTCTTGGATATGATATTTTCGGGACCAACACGGCGGAGCTTTCGGAGAATACCGGCAGTTACTCAAAGGGGGAGACGGCACGTTTTGTTTTTGACATTCATATGAATATAGGCGCCGGGGATTTTTCAGTCACCGCGGCGCTCCATTCGTCGAGGACTCATATTGAAGAGTGCTACCAGTGGGTTGACAGGATTTTAACCTTCAAGGTGCTCCCGCATCCTGAGTTTCATTTTCTGGGGGTTTCCTTTCTCCGCCCCGGTTTTTCTGTAGAAAAGGTGTAGCGGCTTTCCATGACCTTTGTTTGTCAGAGAACCGCGTCATTGATGGAGTTATGAAATGAGAAAAATCTGTGTCGTAACCGGTTCCCGTGCTGAGTACGGACTCCTGTCGAATTTGATGAAAGCCATCAGAAGTGATCCTCCATGCAAACTGCAGGTTGTTGTCACGGGAATGCATCTGTCCGCCGAATTCGGCCATACATATAAGGTGATCGAGTCGGATGGCTTTGACATCGATTATAAGGTCGACATGCTGCTGTCAAGCGACAGCAGGGAGGGAATATCCAAGTCGCTTGGCCTCGGCGTGATCGGGTTTACAGACTGCTTTAAGACGTTGTCGCCGGATATTGTCACAGTTCTGGGGGACAGGTTTGAAATTTTTGCCGCAGCTTCCGCGGCGCTTATAATGAACATTCCAATTGCCCATATTCATGGTGGGGAAACGACCGAAGGGGCGATGGATGAAGCCATACGCCACTCGATCACAAAGATGGCGCATCTGCATTTTCCGGTTACGGATACCTACAGAAGACGCATAATCCAGATGGGCGAAAATCCAAAAAGCGTGTTTAATTTCGGGACTCCGGGGCTTGAATGTATAAATACCCTGAAATTGCTTGAAAAGAGTGAACTGGAAAGAGAGCTTGGGATAAGTAATCTTGAAAGGCTGGCGCTCGTGGCGATTCATCCCGAAACTCTTTTGAAAGATAGTCAGTCGAGGATCATGAAGGAGTTGTTTGGTGCGCTGGATGAACTTTCTGATATGGACATCATTTTTACAAAATCCAATGCCGACCCTTCGGGAAGGGAGATAGGCCGGCTGATTGACGAATATGCCGAAAAAAGGCCGCGCTGTCATGTTTTCTGCAATCTTGGACAACGGCTTTTTTTAAGTGTCCTTAAAAACTCCGGGGTAATGATAGGAAATTCATCGAGCGGAATTATTGAGGCCCCCGCCCTGGGGGTACCCACCGTAAATATCGGCGGCAGGCAGAGGGGGCGTCTTTATGCAAGTTCGATCATATCGTGCGGCTATCAGGCAGATGATATTTTGCGTTCAATTAAAAAGGGGCTTTCGGGAGAGTTCAAAGCAAGTATCAGGGATCAGAAACTCCCCTACGGAAATGGTCAGGAAACATCTTACAGGATCAGGGATGTTTTGAGGGAATATAATTTGAATAATATTTTGATGAAGAAATTTTATGATTTGGACAAACCCATGGAGGCAATTATCAAGTAAATCCATACTCTCTACGATGGCAAGGTCTGTAAATTTTCTTTGGAATTATTGCAATGAAACAACTGCTAAGGCTTACAAGGAATCAAGAAAATGGCTCACCAAATATGATTTCAACCCACTTGTAAAGGGTTTAGCCAAAGACCTTGGACTTCACAGTCAAACTGTACAACTTGTAGCATACGAGCATGCAACACGAAGAAGTCTGTTCAAAAAGTCAAAGCTAAAATGGAGAGGCAAAAAATCACTCGGATGGATTCCATTAGGGAAAGATGGTATACGAATTGAAGATGGCGTTCTAATCCACAACAAGAATGAATTCAAGTTTTGGAAAAGCCGAGAGATAGAAGGAAAAATAAAATGCGGTTCTATCTGTGAAGATTCTAGAGGTAGATGGTATCTGAATTTGCAGTGTGTAGCAGAAGAACAAAGATCTGCCGGAAATGGAGAGGTTGGTCTTGATTTGGGATTCAAAACATTTGTAACCGAATCAAATGGCAAGAAAACAGATACAGGCAGATGGTTTCGGCACTATGAACACAAGTTAGGAAAAGCTCAACAGAAAAAGAAAAATAGATTGGTGAAGACTATTCATGCCAAAATAAGAAATAAACGTAAAGATGATCTCCACAAGCTCAGCCATGAGCTTGTTCAAGATAATGGTCTTATTGTTGTCGGCGATGTCGGTGGCGAAAAATTGACCAAAACAAAGATGGCGAAGTCAGTGCTTGATGCTGGCTGGTCGTCGTTTCGCACCATGTTAGAATATAAAGCCATAAGGCGGC
>JADFZC010000234.1 GCA_015232735.1 Oligoflexales bacterium
ATTTTACAGACAGATCCCATGCGAATTGAGAGTTGCTGGCACATTTCGCGCCAGCGACGTATCCTGACGAGCGCAGCGAGTATAGGATCTGTCCCGAATATCAGCATTTTACAGACAGATCCCATGCGAATTGAGAGTTGCTGGCACATTTCGCGCCAGCAACTAATAAAGATTGAAAGCTTTGGTGGTTTCTCATTTTTTCGTGAGAAAATCCATGTGTAATTTCTTAAAAAATCTAAAAAATTATCGAATGAGAGCAAAAGTGGCTGAAAAGGGTTTCACGATCATTGAAGTTATTCTTGTCATTTCACTCATGATCCTCCTGTACTCGGTAGCATTGCCAAACCTCAGCCTGAAGAGCGGAACTGAGGCATCCATAAAAATGGGTCAGCTTGCCTCTGACATCAGGGCGGCCTATGACATGGCTGTGCTTAACAGAAAGCCGTACAGGCTGGTATTCCATATGCTTTCGGGGGATTATTGGTTGGAATCAACAGAAAAGACCAATTTCTATCTGGGAGATGCCAAGGTCGGCAGGGATCCTACCCCGGAAGAGGATAAAATTGCACTTAACGACTTCGAAACAGCATTCAAGGAATTCGAGCAGCTTGCCGGTCAGGATATCGACGATCCGGACTGTGAAAGAGTGATCAAGCCGACTTCGCCGATTATCAAGGCAAAAGATGTGCTAAGACCTACGAAATGGAGTAAAATTGGTAATCAGGAATGGCAAAAAAGGTCGTTCAGCCCTTTTTATCTGATCCAGGACATGCAGGCAGAGCATCATTCGCAAAAACAGGCACTTTCATCCAGCGATGAAAACTCCGTGGTGATGCTCTATTTCTTTCCGGATGGATATGTTGAAAAGGCTGTTTTTCATATAGGCCAGAGGAAGGGTGAAAGAGAGATAAATGACAGTGTACCGCCTTATACGGTGGTCACAAATCCTTATGTCGGCACAGCGCAAATCATTTCAGGCTACGAGGAATTCGAAATCAATGAGGAATCAAAGTAGATTCAAGGAATCGGAAAGAAGTTTCACGCTGCTTGAAACCATTATCGCTCTGGCAATTATGGTGACAATGATTCTTGAGGTTATCAACGCGCAGGGAAACATTGCATATTTTTCGAGTTATACGGAGAAGCTGAATCAGGGGATCTGGATGGCAAAAAGAATCATGGCCCAGGTCGAATATCAGCTTAGCTACAGGGAATTCAAGGAACTTAATGTAAAATTAAAGGACCAGAAATTGAGGGATGAAAAATCCGATACTGAATTTTCCTATGATCTCGAAATAAAGGAATGGGAACTTCCAATCGTCGAACTGATTGCAAATGGAGGCATATCCCCTGAAAGTAAAGGAAAGGACAAAGATAAGGATAGTGAAAGCCGTTCAGCAAAAAAAGATGACAGTTCGTCCGTCATCAAGGATACGCTAAAACAGGTACTTGGGGACGAAATATTAAAGCTTGCTTATGTTGAGGTTTTTTGGCCTGAAGGGGCAAAGCGCAACAGTGTGACGCTGACCTATCTGATGGCGAATCAAAGGCAGCTTGACAAAAAATTAAAGGAACTGAAGCCGGCAGTAATCCAATTATCAAAACAGCAGGAATGCGATAAAAAACCAGGGTGGAAATGGGATGGAAGTTGTAAGCAGGCAAAATAATATTAAACAGAGAGGTTTCACGCTTCTTGAGGTGGTTTTTACCATCGGTATTCTGCTTTCCATAAGTATTGCCGCGACAAATCTCATCAGGGGCAGCCTCACAATGAAAAGCGCGCTTTCACAGAGAGCACTGGTTAATCACAGATTGTCAACAGCCATGCAGCGCGTGGTAAATGACCTGACTCACATGTTCATTGTCAATTCCATGAGACAGGAATACAACTATGTTGAACGAGCGACAAAAACAATCTTCAAAATTGATCAAAATGGTGAAAACACTGAGCTGGCATTTACAACGATGACACATGTGCCAAAAATGGCAAATGCCAATGAATCGGATCAAACCTATGTTGTCTATCAGCTCAAGGAGGATGAAAAGAACAGAAAAAGAACCAATCTGTACAGGGGGGAGACAAAAATACTTCCCGAAGACTTCAAGGATGAAATACCCATGAAACTCCTAGCAGAAAACATTAAGACATTCAAAGTAATGCCGTGGAATGGAGAGAAATGGAGCCAGGACAGGTGGAACACTTCGAGAAGCGACTTCCGAAATATGCTCCCCCACATGGTAAAGATAGAGATAACAGCGTGGGATGAAGATATGGAGCCGGACGAAACAACTGACAAGATGGAAGACATATTGACAAAAATCGCTACTGTTGTCTATCTGCCTCAGACAATCGGCCAGAAAGAGATGAAAGAACCTCCGAAAACTTTAAATTGGGAATTTTGAAAGTGATTTAAAATGATAAAAATAAAATTAAGGATGCCTAAAACCTATCTTGGATTTCCCATTTCTGAAGATGACGGGAAAAATACCGATCAAAATAAAAGCCCTTCAGCCAGGTCCAGAGGGGTTGCCATGATAATAGCAATAATGCTGACAGCGATGATGCTGATTTTTTCCGTCGATATGGTGATTAACTCGACCGTAAACCTTCAGCTTTCGTCATCGAACCGCGATAATGTCAAGGGCGAATATCTTGCCAAATCAGGAATAAATCTGGCTATATTTTTGATTATTGCCAATTGGGGAATCGATCTCTACCAATATCAGATGATGCAGAAAGTTCCAAATGACGGTCCCGGGAGCATATGGTCCACCCTCAATGGAATTCCAATCGGGGGCTCAACTTCACAATTGATTGAATCTGTACAGGAAAATTTTAATCTGAGCAAAGTAAACGACAGTGATGCCTTGAAGATGTTGACTTTATTTGATGGGGAATTTGTAATTGACATAGAAGACGAGACGTCAAGACTGAATCTTAACACTCTTGGAAAGGGCAGGGCACTGGAAGCGCTTGCCATGCTGCAGGCTCTTATGAGTTGTCCGCCGGAAAAAGAGTATCTTCTCAGAAAAAAACTGCAGCCCAAGGAACTGGCGGCCAATATCAAAGACTGGATTCATCCAAGCGCCAAACCCGATCCGACATCTTCATTCTCAAGCAAAGATGATCCCTATATCAAAAAAAATCCAAGGTACAGGGCAAAAAGCGCTCCCATGGACAGCCTGGACGAACTTCTCATGGTGGAGGGATGGGATTCGGACCTTCATAAGATATTTTCGCCCTTCTTGACCGTTTATCCTGTTCCAAAGACAACTGATACCGGTGATATCGTACCTCAGGTCAATGTCAACAGTGCTGCCCGCGAGATGCTGTCATGCCTTCTTCCCGAAGGAAACCTACAGTGTGCGGAAAAAAGCGCAAAGGAAATGACGCCATGCAAGGATGAAACCCGGGAACCTATTACAGGTTCCGAAGGGGTATCAAAGTTTGTATCAGAAGTTTTTTGTACAAATGATAACAAAATGAAAAAATGGTTTACTTACAGGACTGATACATTCAGAATAAAGTCCACGGCAGAAGTCGGGAATCAGGAAAAGGTCATTGAGGCTGTTATTCAAAGACAGCTACCTGATGAAATAGAAGAGAAAGAAGGTGTTCAAGGTTCCTATAAGATCCTCTATTGGAAAATGATATAATATATTAATCAATTGAATCCTGATTCGAACAAAACGGGCAGTTCCACAGATATGTCAAGGGAATCATATAGATGCAAAAAGTAATAGGCTTAGACATCGGTAGTTATTCATTAAAGGCCATTGAAATCATCAATACATTCAAGTCATATGAGATTACAAATTTCTATGAAACAGTTATTCCTCCGTTGTCAGAGGTTCCTCCGGATGTAATCCTGCCGATTTGCATGGAACAGCTGTTCAACGAAAACAAACTGGAGGCTGACAGGATCATAGCGGCGATGCCCGGACAATTCATTTCAAGCAGAATATTGTCCTTCAATTATTCCGATCCCAGAAAAATCGAGACTTCGGTTCAGGGGGAGCTGGAAGATGCGGTTCCATTCAACCTTGATGATATGATTATCGATCATCAGATTCTGGGTGCTTCCGGAAAGAAGACCCTGACGCTGGCTGTAATGACAAGGAAGGCGTTTCTGAAAAATTTCCTTGATCTTCTCGGCAGAGTTCATATCGATCCCAAACTTGTGGATATCGATAGCCTTGCTTTTTACAACCTGAACACCTATACCGACGGTGTTGGCGACAAATCATTTGCCATAATAGACATAGGCCATGAAAAAACATCTATTTGCATAGTTCAAAATGATCTTCTGAGAATGTTCCGCTCAATCAACCTTGGAGGAAGGTATATTACCGATTTCTTGGCAAGAGATCTTCAGGTGACTTTTTCCGAAGCGCAGCGCATTAAACATAAAATGGGCCGGGTATTGTGTTCAAGTGAAGAGCAGTTTGAACTTTCAGAGGAGGAAAAGCTTATTGCTGAACGGGTTACACTTGCAGCAAACGCAATAGTAAAAGAGCTTGGCAGGACTTTTTATGCCTATAAAAACTGGGACAAGGATCCAATTGGCAAAATATTTATTTCCGGAGGCACTTCCAAAATCAGGGGTCTCGATCATTTCCTGACGCAGCACCTTGAAATTCCAACCGTACACCTCAAGCTTGACAGGCACGACCTTAAGATAAATCCTGATGTCATTAAAAGTATACAGGTTGTCCCTCAGAGCCTTGCCATCGGGCTAAGGGCCGTAACCAACCTCAGGAAGCATTCACAGATCAATCTAAGAAAAGGTGAATTCGCCTATGTCCAAAACTACGAAAATCTGCTGAAGGGCGCTTCATCCATATTCAAGGTGATCACGATGGCTTTGAGCCTTCTAATAATAAGTTATCTTTTCAAATTTTATTTTTATACAAAGGAAATCAGTGAACTCAAAGAACAGTACAGAAAGGAGTTCCTTTCCAGTTTTCCCGATCAAAAGAGCAAATAATAAGAAAAAAGCATCTCTTTTGAAAAATTGACAAAAGATGCCT
>JADFZC010000235.1 GCA_015232735.1 Oligoflexales bacterium
ATTTTATAAAGAAAATGAGCATTTTCTAAATGACATTCTGGGGCACATTTTAAGAAACAGCCTGGACCACAGCATAGAAGATGAAAACGAAAGGTCTCACAACAACAAGAATATTTTTGGAACAATAAATATCAGGATGAGACATGAAAAGCCCAGTCTTGTTTTGGAAATTGATGATGACGGCAGAGGGCTTTTCATGGAAGGTATCAGGGAAAAAGCCGTCAGGGACGGGTTGATCGATGCCGGAGAGTCAAATCCGAACAGGATCGCAAGTTCCATTTTCGTGCCCGGATTTTCAACCAGGAGAAACGCGAGTGAAATATCAGGACGGGGAATAGGAATGGATGCGGTCAGTGAATTTATAAGGCAGAAGGGCGGAACTATGGAGATAGTGCTGAGAAATGATCGCGGAAATGACAGGTATGTCCCCTTTTCCCTTAAGATCAGTTTGCCTGAATCGATGGTTTTTGTTGAAACCTGAGATTCAAAGTCGAGTAAGAGGCTTTGGAAGGTTTGGATGGATCTACTTTTATTACCAATTTAAGCAAGAGGTGTGTTTATGCGCTTTCTAAGAAAAAAAACCGTACTATCGTTCGTGACAGGATACCTGTTATCGCTTGCCCCGCTGGTCATTTCAGATCATGCGTCAGCCGGGCCAAAAAAGCTAAGTATAGCCATGATCACCTGGCGTGGCGAAACGGATGCGGAGGCCGGGTTTAAGGCGGCTGTGAAGGAACTTGGATATGACGTGACTTATACCAGCATCGATGCCGGTCAAAACCAGCAAAATCTGGTACGCCTTTTGAATGAACAGATAAAGCCTGGCGTCTTCTCCTATATCTACACGTTCGGTACAACGACATCGGTCACGGCAAAGGAATTTCTGAAAGGAACAACGCCGCAGATATTCAATGTCGTATCGTTCCCTGTCGGGGCAAGACTTGTCAAAAGCGAAGAGGCTTCACAGGAAAACATCACGGGGGTCTCCAATTTTTCAAATGCTTCGGAACAGATGATAAATGCCCGGAAAATCCTGAAGTTCAAGCGTCTCGGGGTCATGTATAACGCAAATGAGATGAATTCCGTGATAACGAGGAACAAGCTTGAGGAAGTCGGTCTCGACCTGGGTTTCGTAGTGGTTGATCTGAAAATACCGCCCAAATTGGAGGATGCCGAGAAGAACATGGAACTGATCGCGGCGAAAAAAGGTGAATATGATGTCCTTTATACAGGTGCAGACAGTTTTGTCCTGAGCGCGGCAAAGGTTATCGGAAAGGTAATCGCCGGGCGGAAAATCATCGCGATAGGCGGCTCAGCCGACCTTATCAAGAATGGCAGCTATGTTATGGGGACCTATCCGGACTACAGGGAATGCGGAATAATGGCGGCAAAGATTGTCGACCGTCACCAGAAGGGCGAAAAGATAGAGGTCATTCCCGTACAGCGCCCACAGCCCAAGTTCTATATAGTAACCGAGAGAGCCGCTTCCCTCGGTATAAAAATTCCACCGGAGATGAAGGGCAAGTTTACCGAATTGTAGAATTTCAGATATCAAAAGCCTTCAATAAAAGCTTGTCTCCCGCCTGACAAAGAACTAAAGAGAATAGTCTGGGCAAAATTTCGAAATTTCCGATTTTTTGCCGCAAGTCAACAAACATCAACCAGGGGTGATTAATGGGTTCCCAGAAGGATCTTTACGACAGGATCGAAGAGGCGGCTAAATTTATCAGGAGAAGGGTAAAAGGAAAATATAAACCCCGGACAGGGATTGTCCTGGGTTCCGGTCTCGGCGCATTCGCGGATGGTATTAAAGGATCAATCGCTATAAATTACAAAGATATACCTTATTTTGAACAGTCCGGGGTAAAAGGACATGCCGGCCGGTTTGTGATCGGAAAGCATGGCAAAGAGGATGTGGCTGTGATGCAGGGACGTATTCACTACTATGAGGGGCATGACATAAAGACCATAACCTTTCCGGTTCGCGTAATGCTGGCCCTTGGAATAAAAACATTCATACTCACAAATGCCGCCGGGGGAATAAACAGGAAATACACTCCAGGGGATATCGTCGCGATCACCGATCACATAAATTTTACCGGGGTAAACCCGCTCAGGGGGCATAACGATGAAAGGCTTGGTCCCAGATTTCCGGACATGTCCGAGCCGTACTGCAAAGTTTTACAGCGGCTTGCTGAAAAAGTCGCCAGAAAGAACAAAATATCATTGAAAAAAGGAGTTTATGTCATGAGCCTTGGGCCTTCATATGAAACTCCTTCCGAGATAAGGGCATATGGCAGGTGCGGTGCGGACGTCGTGGGAATGTCCACCGTTCCCGAGACGGTTGTCATCAATCACGGAGGAGGAAAGGTGCTCGGGTTTTCCTGCGTAACAAACATGGCTGCGGGCATTTCAAAAAAACCACTTTCACATCAGGAAGTTACCGAGACAAGTGAAAGGGTGGGAAGAACCTTCGTGAAGCTTATAGGGCATGTGATCGAGGAGATCGGCAGGCAGAAACACTCCTGAAATTTATTGGTAATTTTCTTTCAGAAACAATTTTTTCACCCGATGAAACCCGCAATTTGTTGAAAATATGTAATAATGCAACAACATCAGTGTAATTTAACTAAATATTTTACCTCGGTTGTAAAAATGTAGTAAAATTACATTGACAAGGAAAAAAATTTTTGATTTATTAGATTCAAGATCAAAGAGAGTTTTACAAAGTGCTCTCGATGGTTTTAAGGGACTAATAAATATAACGGGTAACTTGCTCTGGCGCTGCGTTTTTAAAAAAGCTTGCCGAAAATATAATGCACAATGATTGCACTGTTAGCACAGTCTCATCCTAAAAAAAATCTTCACAAAAACAAATCACATTAAGCGTTAGAGCAATGAGCACCTGTCCCTGCCCTTGCCCGCCCATCACTTTTAAGCAAATTCTTATTTTATTTTTAAACATTTCAGCGATTGACATCCATTCACATATCCCTTTATAGATATAAAAAAATCAACACCCAATTTTCCTTTGTTCACCTTTGTTTTAGGAATGCGAAGTATGCGAATAGGAATAGATCTCGGCGGCACAAAGATTGAGGCGATAGCTCTTGACGACGATGGTACCGAACTCTTAAGGGAACGTGTTTCCACACCAGTAAGCGGCTATGAACAGATTCTGGACGAAATGGTAAAACTAGTTTTGCTTGTCGAGTCGAAACTTGGCATGAAAGGAACTGTGGGTATCGGTATTCCCGGTACGATATCGACTACGACCCATCTGGTTAAAAATGCAAATACGGTAGCCCTGATCGGGCATCCTCTTGACAGGGACCTTGCAAGGCTGCTTTCCAGAGAGGTTCGGATTGCCAACGATGCCAACTGTTTTGCGCTTTCCGAGGCTACAGACGGCGCTGCAAAGGGCGCCCAGATTGTTTTCGGGGTTATCGTGGGGACTGGCTGCGGAGGAGGGGTTGTGGTCGACGGCAAGGTCCTGACAGGAATAAATTCGATTTCTGGCGAATGGGGACATAACAGGCTTCCGGATATGACGGACGAAGAGAGGGAGAATGCGCCAAAGTGTTTTTGCGGATTCAAGGGATGTAACGAGCTTTTTCTTTCAGGGACCGGGCTTGCTTTGGACCACAAAAGGCGCAGCGGTGAAGATATAAGCGCCCAGGAAATAGCCGCCAGGGCTCAAAACGGGGACAGGGAGGCGATAAGGAGCATCGAAATACTTGAAGAGCGGATGGCCAGGGCACTTTCAGTCGTGATAAACATTCTGGATCCCCATGTGATAGTTCTTGGCGGCGGAATTTCAAATATTGGCAGACTTTATGAAAACGTCCCCAAGATATGGGGCCGCTATGTTTTCAGCGATCATGTGGATACGAAACTCGTAAAAGCGAAATTTGGTGATTCCAGCGGTGTCCGGGGGGCGGCCTGGCTTTGGCCGAGATAGGCAATATTCAATTTCCGCTTGCCTTTATCTTGCAGCCGGACCGGCTGTTGCCGGCATCGAACGGCACGATTATGCTGACGCTGATCGGGGATTGATTCAGGCATGAGATCAGCGTCTGATAGTTTCGCCCTTCTTTGGCGTCAGAACCTCTTTCGGCCTTATATGAGACGCTTAGATTTTTCAAATCAATTTTTGTGTTTTGACGCGTGTCAATGACTGCGACTTTGACGTTGCCGTTTTTTTCAGTCACGATCTCTTCGACCTTTACGTCAATCTTGCAGTTGTCATTTTTTATTTTGATATAGTCATTAAAATCTATCCTTACCATTTTTGAATTTGGCGGCCAGATGCAGATCGGGTCCAGATTCAGAGTCGGAAAACTGTCAGTGGATGGTCGGTCGCCCGATTTTCCTGAAGATACGGTCTCACTTGAAAAAAGAAGCGCATCGGCTTCAACGGCGTTTGTTCTATCGTTATAAATGGAAGGGTTGTCTTCAGGATTTTCCGCTTTTTCGTCGAGGTCACTCAGAATCTCGACGCTGCTGCCTATCTTTTCATAACTTTGAATCGATTTGGATTTATATTCAGTCTTTGCCCCTTTCGCTCCGGGGTCAGTCTTCTCGCATCCTGCCGTGATCGAATTCATAACGGCAAGAAATATGAAGAGAATACAGGTTTCAATTGAAACGTGGTTCATGCTAAAAAATATCCAAATTTTGTAGATTTCTCATGCTCTACCATCACTCATGCTTTTTTATCGACATTTTTTGCCCTGAACATTAGGTAAATTTTGCATAAAATGTCGTAAGTCTGTAGTTACGACTGATCGTGAACAAAAGTCAGACACTTTTGGGTTTCTTTGAACGCACCTACTGCAGCAGTTCGGTAACATCAAAAAAACGTCTGGTTGGCTCGAAGAGCCCTCTCTCTGGGACCCCCCCGAGTTTTGGACCCCGATAACCCGGCTCCCGAATTTCGATCCGGCTCCCGGCTCATGTAAGTGCCCGAAAAAAAAGCAGGATCGGGATCGGGATCGGGATCGGGATCGGGATCGGGATCGGGA
>JADFZC010000236.1 GCA_015232735.1 Oligoflexales bacterium
ACCGTATCCATAGCCGCCGCCGGCGACGCGCTGTTCAGTTTTCTTCCGTCCCATCTGCATCAGTATAAAATTGCATTTGATCTTTTCGTAATCTTTTCCCTTACAATACTTAACGCTCGCGGCGTGAAGGAATCCGTTATTGTTCTGACCCCGATATTCATTCTCTTTCTTCTTACGCATATCGTAGGCATAGTTGGCGGCATCATAGGTCACGTCCCCGAGTCGGCGGCGGTCACCGCGAAACTCAGCGCGGACATGCACACGGGAATATCCTCGATAGGCATGATAGGCGTCATACTCCTTTTCCTGCATGCATACTCGCTTGGCGGAGGCACTTACACAGGTCTAGAGGCGGTGTCAAACGGTCTTATGATAATGCGGGAACCAAGGGTTCCAAACGCGAAGACGACGATGTTGTATATGGCTGTTTCGCTTGCCTTCACTGCGGGCGGACTTCTGCTCTGCTATCTCCTTTGGAATGTGGAGCCCGTAGAGGGGAAGACCCTCAATGCCGTGCTCTTCGAGAAGATGACGGCAAACATTCCTTTTGGAAACGTGTTTGTCATAATCACCCTCATCACCGAAGGGGCGCTTCTGATTGTCGGTGCACAGGCCGGGTTTCTTGACGGCCCAAGGGTTTTGGCCAATATGGCTATAGACTATTGGGCGCCCACGAAGTTTGCTGCTCTTTCAGACAGACTTACGACGCAGAACGGTATCGTCCTCATGGCGGTCTCCTCTATGGCGGCACTTTTGTATGCCCACGGAAACGTATCAAATCTTGTCGTGATGTATTCCATAAACGTGTTTCTCACTTTTTCGCTTTCCATGTTTGGAATGTTAAAATTTTATTGGAATCATGAGACAAAGGACAGGGTGCGCACGAAGAGAATAGCGCTTTTTTCCATTGGTTTTATTTTCTGCATCAACATACTCGTAATAACCGTAATGGAAAAATTCAGCGAAGGCGGATGGATAACGGTCGCGGTGACCTCGGGTCTTGTATTTCTTTGCTTTTTGATTAGGTCCCATTACAGAGGGGTCGCAAAAAAGCTCAATTCACTCCCGACCGATTTCAACAAGTATCCGAAAATCGACACCAGGCCTTTCGTCTGCGAGACGCACGGCGAACATATTGCAGCAGTGCTTGTCGGAGGTTACGGAGGGTTTGGCATCTATACGATCCACAACATACTGAAGACTTTTCCAGGACAGTTTTCCCGTTTCATATTCATCTCGGTTGGTGTGATAGATTCAGGTGAGCTCAAGGGCAAAGAGGCGGTCGATGCTCTGCAAAAACAGACCGAGTCCGCAGCCAAAAAATATGTGGATCTTGTCGAGAGTCTGGGACTTGCGGGCGAATACATAACGGCAATAGGAACCGATACGGTACATGAAATAATCAGACTTTGCCAGAAGGTCGCCAGGGAACATAAAAGGGTAATCTTCTTTTCAGGGAAGGTAGTATTCCAGAAAGAAAACTGGTATCAAAGGATACTGCATAACGAAACCGCATTTTCAGTTCAGAAAGAGCTTCAGCTTGCCGGAATGATGATGGTGGTCATACCTACAAAGATCACCTGAGAGCCTGTTGAAAAAGCCAGGAATCAAGGCGCAAGGAGGAGGAAAACCGGAGTTTACGTGCTGGTAAATGAGGATTTTTTAGGCGACGAGCAACGCCGAGTCATGGCTTTTTCAACAGGCTCTGAGTCATCAGAGCAGCCCCACCTTGCAAAGCGCCTCCTTCATGGTATGAACGGGAACAAGTTCCAGTTTTTCGATGATTTCAGCGGGAACATCGAGAAGGTCATGCTCATTCGCGGCAGGATATATTATCTTCTTTTTGCCGTACCTGAGGGCTGCGAGGAATTTTTCCCTTATTCCGCCTACCGGCAGGACCTGTCCTCTCAGGGAGATTTCGCCTGTCATGGCGATATTTACCGGAAGAGGCTTGTTCGTCAGGCATCCCACTATGGCCGACATGATCGCGAGTCCGGCGCTGGGACCGTCTTTCGGCGTGGCCCCGTCCGGAAGGTGCAGATGGAAGTTATAACTTCTTACGTCATCATGCTTAAGTCCGAATTCCTCCGGATTTGCAAGGAGAAATGAGAATACGGCCTCGGCGCTCTCCTGCATAACCTTTCCGATGCTGCCGGTAAGTTTCAGGCTCCCGCCTGCCAGGGTGCTCTGGCTTCTGCTTGTCTCTATGTAAAGAATCTCTCCTCCCACGCTGGTATAGGCAAGCCCTATGGATACTCCGGGCGGAAGGATCTTGTCTCTCGGTTCATCGATGTATTTCGGGGCTCCAAGCCAGGACGGGAGATTTTCAGGCGTAATGCGGCTCGATGCCTGGCCCCTTGACTCCACCAGTCTGCGCACCACTTTTCGGCCCAGCGAAGTCAGCTCGCGTTTCAGCTGCCTTACGCCGGCCTCTCTAGTGTAACCCCTGTTAATGTTTCTTATGACCTTGTCGCTGACATGGAACTTTGAGGCGACCAGCTTCATCTCTTTTCTTATTGCGGGTATGATGTGGCCTCTGGCAATTTTAAGTTTTTCCGTATCGGTATAACTGGGAATATCTATGAGTTCCATCCTGTCGAGAAGCGGCTCGGCAATCTGCTGGTGGTCGTTTGACGTCGCGATGAATATGATGTTCGACAGATCGAACGGAAAGCCGAGATAGTGGTCGACAAATTCCCTGTTTTGCTCTCTGTCCAGCACTTCGAGCAGGGCTGCGCCGATATCCCCCTGCTTTTCGCCTCCGATTTTATCGATTTCGTCCAGGAGAATCACCGAATACGCGCTTTCAGTCTGCCTAAGGGCGCTGATTATCTTTCCCGGCATTGCGGCTATATAGGTTCTTCTGTGTCCCCTGATTTCCGCCTCATCCTTGATGCCGCCGAGCGATATCCTGGCGAACGGGCGGCCAAGCGATGCGGCGATCGAACGCGCCAGCGAGGTTTTCCCGACGCCCGGGGGACCGTTCAAAAGCAGGATTTGACCCGGCAGCTCCCCCTTGCAGTGTTTTATGAGTGCGATGTATTCAATGATCCTGTCTTTTGCCAGGTTGAGCCCGTAGTGGAACCGGTTTAAGGTTCGGATGGCCTCTTCAATTTTGGGCGCTTTCGGTTCCTCCGATCGGAACGGCAGTTCCCTTACCAGACTGAGATAGCTGTGCGAGACGATGTACTCCGGGGTTCCCGTCGGGGTTATCGTGAGCCGATCAAGTTCCTCTTCAACAACGCTGACAACACTTTTTGGAAGGTCGAGCTCCTTGAAGCTTTTTTTGAGCTCGTCTGAAAGGTTCTGCTCACCCTCTTCCATATCGCCCAGTTCTCTTTTTATCGCCTGAATCTGTTCCCTGAGGTAATTGCGCCTGTGCTCCTCATAAAAATCGCCTTTGACCTTGTCGTGAATCTCGTAGGAAAACCTTATAAGGTCGAGTTCCCTGTCTATGAATCCCATGACTCTTTTGATCCTGCCGTGACAGTTGAAATCAGACAGGCAAAGGAGTTTCTCCTCAGTTGACAGGGAAAGGTAGGGAATTATCAAATCCAGAATGGAAGTGGCATCATGGCTTGAACTTAGCCTGGAGCGGACTTCCTGGCCAATCTTGTTATCCTCTTTCAGGAGTCTTGCTGTCTTCTTTTCAAGCTGCCGTATCAGAGAAAGATTCTTTTTATTTCTTTTGATGGGAATCTCTTCGAGAATATCGACCAGTGCCTCATACCCGTAACGCCTCCGCCAGAGTTTTTTGACGACAAGGCGACTGACCCCGACAAGGACCGCGCCGGTACCGCCCGTGGGCATGCTCAGAAAACTCTCCACTCTGGCCTCGACCCCGATCTTCGATGTGTAGCCCGGATTTTTCTCCCCGCTTCCATCCTTGCCGACCGTCATCACGCAAAGGCGAAGGCTGCCCTGTCTGGCCTTCCTGAGGCTGGCCGCGCTCAGCCCATCGAGATTTCCAAGGGGAAATGAGTTTTTGGGAAACAGAACCTCGGTTTCCAGGGGAATTACAGGCAGCGTTAGATCCTTTTCCAATACGGAATAACTTCCGTTTGGTGGGAATAATGTATTGTAATCACTGTAAAAATATTGATCCGGCATAATGTTTCCAATTTGTCCCTAAGGCACAGTGACGAAAAATTAAGCATGCCTTGAATCCACTGTCAAGCCGTCACTTAAGGCTCGAAGCATGTCAATCCGCCGTACTATGAGAAAGACTTCTGATTAGGATGTCTTAGAGAAAAGACCTTAAAGAGGATCCTTTTTCTTGCGGTTCTTATCTGAGCTTTTTTATACCGCTCGTGATTTGCATCGCCTGTTCTGTTCTGCATGGCTGTCGCTTCATCCAATATGTGAACCTCAAAGGGGAAAAAGTTGTTTTTCGTTTTATCTGCCCCGCTTCTCCGGTATTGCGAGAGCATCAGCATTTCCTTTATGACCTGTCTGGATTTTGGGGAAAGGTCCAGGGATTTGATTATCTCCAGGAGTTTGTTGCGCCACTCGATATAAGGATCCGGGCGATGGACGAGCTGTCTGCAGGTAAGCTGTAATGACCTGTACTGGCTGCTCGTATGAGGATTGATTGGCGGAACCGGGCCGCCTGCCTCCATCGGGGAGACTACATATTGCATAAGTATTGAAAACTCGTCCAGATTTATTCGTTCCTCCTTGTGCATCTGGTGGAGCATTTCCACGTTGTATTTGAAATTGTCCACATCGATGAGCGAGTTTCTGGCCCTTGAGGGCGTACAGTTCACAAATGTGATTATATGGAAATCTCTCAGGTATTTCAGGGCGACCATCACGTCGCAAAGATGCTTTGTGACAATCCTTACGCCAAGCAGGTCGAATATGTTTTCGGACACGTTGCCTTTTTTATGCAGGAGCTTCAAAATTATCGAATCCCTGGTCTTGCTGTGCTTCCAGTCCACGCTGTGGAGTTCTATGTTGTTGTCCCTCGTCCCGAAGCGGAGAGTCTTGTCGCTGTCTTTGAAAATGAACCTTTCAAATCTGG
>JADFZC010000237.1 GCA_015232735.1 Oligoflexales bacterium
GTGAAGAAAACAAAGACATCAAACTCGTCACGTACCTTCTCCAGATGCTGTATGAGATTTGGAACCATGGGCCCCTGTTGTTCAAAGAACCACTCCGCATCCTCCCTGGAAATTGTCCTGGGATTGTATGAAAACTTTGAGAACGACTCGAAATCCCTTTCCCTGATCACCCTGAACCGTACAACCTTTACACCGCCCACAAGGCACTCGCCCTCTTCATAATCGTTCTTCCAGGTTCTGTAGTCTTTGGCGCAGGTTGTAAAAACGGTAATATTCCAATCCTTTTTCATCTCCTCAGCAATTTCCCTTGCGATAGCCTCGGATCCCCCGGCGAAATCATTACCGTAGCGCTGAATAACAAAAGCGACCCTCAACACCTCTAATCCTCCAGACGAAACATGAAAAGCCTTGACTTGAGCTCCATTTTAAAAATGAATCTGAATGGCGACAACAGCTTGAAGATAAGGTTGAGATAATACTTGATCATGTTTTTAAAATACCGTTTCGCCCCCTGGGAATCAATCCCCTTGACTATCGGAAGCGGGACCTCAGCCGAAGGAAAGGGAGGATGTGTGGCGGCAAAATATGCCGCTATCTTTGAGAACTCATGAAGCGCCCTGAAATTTTCCTCGTTTAAAATAAAAGACTCCTTCGATATGAAATCGATAAGATCCTCGTAATAAACATCGCTTCTCAAAGCGTTATGCGCAAGCTCATGAAACATCCTCGCCTGCACTTTTCCCATTATCGTTTTATGCACACTGATTTCATCCATCTTAATACCATTCAGAATAAACTTTTAAGGTTTTTTCCAAACAACCGTCAAAAATCCTGACAAGAAAATCCCATTTGAAATATTCAGATCTCTTTCTTGCCTTCAGTTTCAGCTCACCGCTCAATTCGGGACTTTTCAAAATCGCGCGCATCTTCTCAAGAACGGATACTTCATCGCTCTTGTCCACGAGAAGTGCCGCATCCTCGCATGTCTCCGGCACAGCGGAGGAAATATGCGCTATTATCGGGACTTCAAAAAACATAGCTTCCACAAGAGGTACACAAAACCCCTCATGGTCACTTGCACAAAGAAAAAGATGCGAATGCCTGTAATACGTGGCAAGTTCCTCGTCCCTGACAGCGCCCGGCATGACAACATCAACGGTTTCGCCGCCCTTTTTCACAGAGGTTCCCCACGAAAGACCCAGTTCCCTTATCAGTCTCTGAATCTTCCTCTGATATACCGGCGAAGGCGTGCCAACGAAAATAAGCCGGACATCATTATCAATATGCTGCTTATACAGCTTGAACAGAAAAAGAATATCATGAAATCCCTTGTTGGCGGCAATCCTGCCGACAAACAGAATATTCTTCCTCCCGTCTTTCATCTGAAATGCAAGGGAATCGACATCCTTAAATGACCCAAGCCTCTCATAATCCCTCAAGACAGGCAGGACCATGCACTCTGGAAAATTTGCCTCCCGAAGTTCCCCCGCATTGTATCCCGAATCGGCCCAGCAGACATCCGCGGCAATCCTGACAAGGGGCATCTGGAGCCTTCCAAGCTTGCATATCCAATGCGCATTCCACTCTTCAGGCTCCATGAGGTACTTTGCAGGCGTTATGTTATGGTAGTCTACAACCCTGAACCCTTTCTGCTGCAGCAGATTATGGACTATATTTGAACCTGTTGAATAATGGTAGATCAAGGCTGAATCCTTGGAGGTCCTGTCGGAATACTGATTCACGTCCCTGCAGTCAACGCCTGCGGGAAATCTCTCCGCGAAAATCTCACTTTCAAATCCCCTCTCCCTTAACAGCTTTTGAATCAGGGAAACATGGGTGCCTATGGCATCATATTTCATGTAGGTAGGAAGTAATTGATCGAATCTAATCGGTTTTCTTATCAAGATCAAGCCGCTCCATAATCATTTTGTTTTGCTTTTCAAGTTCATCAATCTTTCTTTTAAGGTCACCAATTATGGAAATATAGTTAAAGGCATAGCTGTTAAAAAGAATCTGCCTCTGAAAATAGATTTTTATCACGGGCCTTATCATCCTCTGAAAAGCCTTCTTGAAAAAAACTATGAAAGGTCCGATGATTTTCCTGTGACTTTCAAAATATACGGGTCTTGAAAGATCGACATGCTCGCTCATCTCCAGAAGGCTGTGAGACTCAATCCACCTCTCCGACGGAACATCAAAGCCAGCCCTCAGATGCGCCCAGTCCCTGAGCTGTTTTCTGATCTTTTCTATAGTTTCCCTGTCAAGGCTTTCAACGTTCTGAACCATTTTCCACTTCTTCTTAAATTAAAGTCTCCCCAAAAACTCTTGTAACGCTCTCCCATGAAAATCTCTGGACAGCCCAATCCCTTGTAGATTCCAATTCTCCTCTCATCTTCCCTGAAAGACCAAAGCCGGATTCAAGAATATGACTTAATTTTGCATTAAAGCTCTCTCTATCTTTATATCCAAAAACTGTTTTTGTCTCATCACAATAGTGCCGAAGCACCTCACAATTTTCATTGACAAGCACAGGTACCATCAAGACCATCGCTTCTATGACAATGATTGACAGGCTCTCGTACATGGATGGATTGACAAGACAACAAGCATCCGCTATCAACCTGTTTTTTTCATCGTCATCCACGAAACCTAGATATTTTATACTGCTATTATCAGGAATATCCACATCTTCCAATCTGCCTGCAAGATACAGGTGAAGATCACTTACGTCATGTTCACTTATGTAGTTTAAAAAATTTTTAATCAGAGTATCCACACCCTTTGCGCGTCCGATCCGCCCCAGATATAGTATGTATTTAATATCTCTAGCCTTATTCAGCACCCTTCCCATCTGAAGAAGGCTTTTGTCAAAACCTATCCCTGCAATTTTTATAGGCACATTAGCACACAGGTTCCTCTCGACAAGAAATTTTTCAAAAGGCGTGTTGGCCAAAATCATCTTAGGAGAGGATATCAATTTTTTTATTGTCTTGAAAAAAAACGGTTTCTCGTTATGGGCTGTCGGGAACAGGACGGCCCTGTCCCTGACGGCAGGCAGCCCCATTACCGTTGGATAATAAAGGTAGGTAAAAAAATAATACCTGTGAAACAGATCCTTCTTTTGAGCTATCGCCCGAACCAGTGCCGGACAAAAGGGCCCCTGAAGAACAAACCAGTACCTTTCCAGAAAAAGCTGGACGGACTCCAAAAAGGAAAATCTTGCGCAAAATTCTATGACAGGCGTAACAATTTTCTTGTACAGGCCGAAGATCACCCTTCGCCTTTTAAATTCCGAATTATACCTGTGAACCTTGATCCCATCGAGAACCTCCTGGCCTTCGCTATAATAGTTCTCCCATGAAGTATAGTCCTTTGCCGTTGTGGTAAAGACCTCAACCTCAATGTGGAGATCCTCAACCACCCTTCTGGCAAGCTGGCGGGCAAGGGACTCCGCTCCGCCAACCACCTCGTTCCCATATCTTTGAACCACAAAGGCCACACGCATCGCAGATCCATCACAATTTCAAACGGACAAATACGGCTTCAGGTATCATTTTTATTATAAGCATGATCACCCGCCAGAACCAGGGCAGATATACAACCATTTTTCCCTTTGTTATGGCACAATGTATCCCGGCAGCGACAACCTCCGGTTTTACAAACAGTGGGCCTTTTGGGAAACCGCTCGTCATGGGCGTATCGACAAATCCCGGAATTATCGTGATCACCTTTACATTATTCTTATAAAGCCGGTTTCTAAGCCCGCTCAAAAAGACCGTCAGGGCACCCTTGGCAGCTCCATAAATATAGTTGCTCTGCCTTCCCCGTTCCCCCGCCGGTGAAGATATCACGGCAATTGTCCCAGACTTTCTGGGTTCAAAATATTCTGAAATTATGGTCAAAAGCGAAACCACGCTTAGAAAATTTGTACAAAACTCCTTCTCCGCGAGAGGATAATTCTTTTCACATTCCTTTTGATCTCCAAGCGTTCCATGCGCAATCAGTACAATGTCGATTACATTCATAGCCTCGACAGCCCTGTCCAGGATTTCCCTGTGCGCTGAAAAATCAAGCAGATCCTTCGTCATAACGTGGCAATCGCCGGCGCCTCTTGCCAGAAGATCCTGCTTCAGGGTTTCAAGTTTATCCGCGCTTCGCGCGACAAGAAAAAATCTGGCGCCCTCAAGCGCAAACAGGCGAATTGTCGCTCTTGCTATTGCGGAAGTGGCTCCTATTACAAGGATTGATTTAACCATTATCTGTGACCCTCCTCCAAAGACTGGATGAAAATTTCGGATCCATATATGTTTCAAATTCCTTCCACTCCGGATAATAGGTCTTGAAAGCATCCGAGGTCATATGGGAATCCTTCGCGGGATAGAGTCTGCCCGATGCCTCATTCACGATTTCATTAAGCCTGTCGAACAGCCGTTTCGTCTCCGACCCCCTGTTTACAAAATCAAGCGCAAGGGTGATTCCCTTTTTTGGAAACGAGAGCATGCCGGGAGATTTCACATCCCCGAATTTTTTAAGCACAGCCAGAAAAGAGGCGAGCCCGGACTCGGAAATAGCCTCAAAAACCCTGTGAAGCGAATCAACTCTTTCCTCAGGAATTACGAACTGATACTGAAAAAGTCCCTGCCTGCCGTAAATCCTGTTCCAGCAGTCAACGGCATCAAGCGGATAGAAGAAAGGATTATAATGGATCTTTTTTGTTACATACTTTGAAAACTGCTTGCCGTAGTAAAGTATATTAAAGGCCTTCACCGTGTAGGAATTCAGCATGAAGGAGGGCGCATCGATGGGAACGGATATCATTGGACGCCCTATGGTTTTTACAGGCTTTCCACCATTCGGCCCGGCATGGTTGCCGCGCATATATATGCCTCTCCCCAGGCTTTCGCCCTTTGCCACGCAATCGACCCATGCCACCGTGTATTCAAAATTCGCGTCTTCCTCGGCCAGCTTCATGAATTCATCCAGGTTGTCGAATTTCACGGATTCCATATCGATAATGACGCCC
>JADFZC010000238.1 GCA_015232735.1 Oligoflexales bacterium
AAGCTTCGCTTGCCAGGATACGTCTGCTGGCGCTTTCGCGCCAGCGACTAGTTATTTAGCTATATGAACCTAATAAAGTCCATTGCAGTAGGTTTTTCAGAGATAATTTTGGGATTCAGATTGGTGGGAATAACTTTTTCAGCATATTATTCAGGGAATAATAACTTGGATTTTTTGTTTTAATTTCTATGACAAGATTTTCTATATCCTTATCAGAGCCTTTTCTAGCAGGCTTTTTGGGACTTTTTGACTAAAGTAACACCTTGATTTGTAACGGACTTGCAGTCCTTTATTCAAAGACCGGAAATGCATAACCCTCCCGTAAATCCTGTAGCAGGAATTGTCGCCACATACACTACATTGCCAGACTTAAAAACGCCCTGAATATTGCCACTGCTGCCACTCCCAAGGCAGCTAGATGTGGTTATGTTTGTAAATGTTGAACCAGAATCCGTTGAAATAAAATCAAATACTCAGTAGCATAACCACTGCCAAAGGCATTACGAAGCTACTGTATCACCCAGGCAGTAGTCGGATTTTCAGTCACATTAAATATGAGAATCTTTCTTTAAGCATCAACTGAATAAGGACTGAGCTCGAATAAAACAGATCCTATGCTTTTCTTCGCTTGCTAGAATACGTCTCTGACGCATTTCGCGCCAGAGACTAATATTCCCCTTTTATTCATCAACACGCTTATGGTTGAAAAACAATTTCTTATCCCCGAACTCAGAAGCTATAAAAGGAGTGGTCGTCAGGATTTTACCTATAAAATTCCTTTTTCCATCCTGTTCCGAATAGACATTGTAAAGTAACGTCCCAACCGGAATTTTTTCAAAATCCTCCCTTATCTCATGCGGATATTTTGGAAATTGAAGTTCAGGATTTGGTGAAAGAACAATCTTTGACGGTGACCTTGTCTCTTCCGGATATAAAAATGTTCCATTTTCATTTACCCCGGCAAGATGTGCTACCGAGACCTTGTTTGGCGATTTCGTCACAGCGCCAAAGACATTCTTCAAGGGGGCAAATAATGGACCGGACATATCCGGCAGAACATTGCTGAACTCCTTTTCAAAGAAATTATAGCTGAGCTGACCCGTCAGCGAATTCATAGCCATGAAATTCTTAGACGGTTTTCCATCCACAAAAAACTTGAACGCCGCCCCCGGCAGTATCACCACATTCGGTTTCACGGCCAAAGACAAACGGACAATCCCATATCTTGCCCCCTTGAACAAGCCGGAAAACGGTGTTTCATCCGAAGCTATAAAAGTGACTCCTGCGACAGATCCATAAGTATGAACTATCTTTTTTCTTCCAATCGGCAGCATATCCTCATCTCTCGTCACAGTCACATTCATATATTCAGTTGCTTTATCCTTGTTCCAGGGAAGAGCCAGATCGAGTAATGGTAATAATTCAAGACCGGTAAAATGCGGATAGGAATCATATCTTGACTCTTCGATACTGCTCCATATAACATCAAACTTCTCTGCGGCACTCATGTCCTGATAGCTTTCCGCAAAAAGCGGACCTGCCAAAAATACAAATGCAAAAACGGCTGCCAAATAATTGATACTTCTCTTCATGACTATCCTCCTTAGCTGTCAAAAAAAATGTCACCAGTCGTTTACTACCCTGTTTTTGAAAAATTAAAAATTGGGGAAAAATCCTTAAATTACAAAAGCAGAGCCATAACAGCCACTTAAAAAAAATTCCGACACCCAAATGCAATAAAATGACAGATTTTTGATCTTTTATGTTTCAGGTTTTTAATATAAAAAATTGAATGGACTGCATTTTAAAAACAATTATTGACATTTTTCAGCCAAGAGGGAAAAAGAGATGATCATCTTGAGCCAAAGCGAAAGATCTGGCATAAACATCAGAGATGCTTCACTTCGTTCAGCATAACGCTTGGAAAGCCCGATCACGAATATTCGTGAATTGGCAGAGGGATTTTTATGCAATATAGTATTTTCCCGATTTTTTTAAGTTTCTTTGTCATGGGATTCATCGACATTGTGGGAACGCTTGTCGGTTTCGCCAGCAAACATTTCGAAATTTCCTCCGCCATGGCAGGGCTCCTGCCGTTCCTTTGCTTCTTTTCATTTGGTCTCCTTTCCGTACCTGCGGGAATTCTGGCTCATAAAAAAGGCAAGAAATTTGTACTTCTCTCAGGGCTTGTTCTTTCGTTCATTGGATTTGTGATTCCAATGCTCAAATTTGACAATTATGGGTTTCTTTTGATCTCAATCCTTCTCATAGGCGCAGGAGCGACAATGATGCAGGTCGCAGGATTCCCTATTTTGAAGGACGTTTCAGGAGAAGGAAAATACCCACGAAATTTTACATTCGCACAATTTATTAAAGCTATAGCTTCAATGGCGGGACCAGTTTTGACCGCATTCGTCCTTTCAAGCTGGACCAACCTTTTTCCGCTCTACAGCGCAATAGTCGCCATAACTTTTCTGCTGATCCTTTCGACCAAAACAGAAAAGACCAGTGTAAGGCAGGAACAAAATCGGGTATCGCTTGGGGAGATTTTCAATTTGCTGAAAAACCGCTATGTTCTTCTCATGGTATTTTCAATCTTCCTTTACGTCGGCGCCGAGGTTGGAATAAATTCATGGATCGCAAAATATCTCTCATCAACGTATAATTTTGATATTACAAAATGGGGAACACTCGGAATCGCATTTTTCTTTCTCTCCCTGATGGCCGGACGTCTTATAGGTTCCATGATTCTTAATTATTTATCCGCACAAAAATTTTTCTTCATTTGCGCAATCGGAGGAATAGTAGGCGTGACAGGACTCTTCACAGGCAAAATAGCGATAGCCTTTGCAAGTATAATACTTATAGGTTTCACCTTCGGAAACATTTTTCCCTTGATTTTTTCAATTCTGATTGACGCCATGCCCGATAAGAGCAATGAGCTGTCAGGCCTCATGTGCATGGCTGTGGTCGGGGGTGCCGTCACACCCCTTCTTATGGGAGTTATAGCTGATTATTCCGTAATGGCATGTTTTGCGATCCCGCTCATATCATTTTTCTTTATTTCATTTGCCGCAATTGTCACGCTCAGGAAAAATCCCGCTGAAAACCACTGAAATTGTTTCATCAAGTTTAAGGAAACCTCGTCCTTCAATGCCGGGTTTATCAGGAAATATATATCATATTCTCTATTTCAAATGAATATTTGGAAACAACATTTCTGCGTTTTAATTTCAAGGTTTGCGTCAGCAGATCATTTTCAGGATTCCAATTGAGTGAGGTGAGTGTGAACTTTTCAATCTTTTCGTATCCTTTGACTTCCATATTAAACTTATCAACGACCTCCTGAAACAGCTGCCTGACCTCAGGATGATCCAGAAGGACTTCCTCCCTGCAATTTATTCCTTTTTTTAAGGCCCAAATGACAAGCTCTGGAAGATTCACTGAAATCAAACAGGCATTGTATTTCTGACCGGCGCCAAAAATCATGACGTTGTCAATATATTGATTCATCTTCATCCGTTCTTCCAGCTGGGCTGGTGCAACGTACTTTCCGTTAGCCAGTTTATACTGCTCCTTTATTCTTCCGGTAATGTATATGAAGCCATCTTCGTCAACATAGCCAAGATCACCGGTCTTAAACCCTCCATCGGAAGTAAAGACCGCAGCCGTATCCTCAGGCTTATTGTTATAGCCAGCCATGACAATAGGGCCATATACGATCAACTCCCCCTCTCTTTCGTTCAATCCCGCAATACTTTTGTCTATCTTCACCCTCACACCGTCAATCGTCTTGCCAATGCTTCCAATTCGTGTTGTTCCCGGATAATTACATGCGACAACCGGTGCCGTTTCAGTCAAACCGTATCCCTCATATACTTTTATCCCAATATCATTGACAAACTGGCAAATCTTGGGATCCAGAGCGGCAGCTCCCGAAATGGTGAGTTCCATTCTCCCGCCAAAAAGTGCGCGTATCTTGCGGAATATAATAAAATCGGCCAAATTAAATACAAGGTTCTCAATCAAACCAAGATTTGAATTTCTCCTCTTTTCCGCAAGTGCAAGGCCTTTCTTGAAAAGCGCCTCTATAATACCCCCCTTTTCAGCCATTTTCCTGTTAATAACATCATAAATTTTGATAAATACCCGCGGCACGGCAACCAAAAATATTGGAGAAACCTCCTTCAGATTTTCAAGCAGTTTCTCTGCAGATTCTGCAAAACCTATTGACATCCCGCAAAGCAGGGTTAAATGAACCTCAATCATCTGGCCAAAAATATGTGCCCACGGCAGAATCGATAGACCCCGATATCTTGAATTCAGCGAATATGCTTCAGAAATCGGTAGAATATTTGCCAGCAAATTCCTGTGAGTCAGCATCACGCCCTTTGGTACCCCGGTAGTCCCGGAAGTATATATCAGAGTCATGATATCGTTTTCCTTTGGATGAAGGGAAGGAACCTTGCTGGTTGAACCAAGTTTCAGCAGATTATCGAAACTTCTGGGATCACTTTCATCAGCTTCAATGATTATCACATTTGCAAGATATGGAAGTTCTTCCAATATGGGAACGATACGACTATATATTTCCATATCTGCCACAAACAGAACTTTGGCACTACTGTCTGTAAGTATCTCAAGGCACTCTTTGACCTGCTGTTTTTCATACATGGGAATAAACTGGGCATTAAGTCCATAAGTTGCATATGCGGCTATTGCCCACTCAGTCGAATTTTTGGAAATTATTGCGACACGGTCAAATGCGTTGACACCCAGAATAGAGAGTCCGGAACGGATGAGATCCACTTTAACAGCAAACTCGGAATAACTGATCCATTCATATTTACTGCCTTTTTTTGTTCCATACAAAGGTAATCCGCTGTATTTTCTGCATACAGCTTCCTGCATCTCTACAAGATTGCAATATTTCACCATTTATTAACTCCTCACTAAATTTACTCAATAGTCTCAAAGTAATTGAAAATTTGATTTAACTGATATTTTGCAAGATTTGTACC
>JADFZC010000239.1 GCA_015232735.1 Oligoflexales bacterium
ACCGGACAAGTGAATGCGTCATGGCAAAGAAACAGCATGATTGCGACATTCAAAATGATTGGTTTTGCCTGGCAATTGATTCACAGCTGGGGGTGTTTGATTGTCTGGAAAAGGTGATCAGGCATCATCGAAAAAAAATCGCGCTGGTTTCATCGCTGCAGGATAACCTTTGTCATAACAGCAGAGACTCAACCGACAGCATAAGCGAACTAAAAAGAAAACTTAAAACTTTTGAAAACACGCTGACCTTCAGACTTGGACTTCTTTCGCCGGAACGTACAGGAGCATGGTTCAGAAAAAGCCTGACGGGAGACAATTCGGCACTTTTCAACAATATACTGTCAGAGCCGGTATTCTCCGCCTTCCTGCCGGAAGATCTTCCCAAACTGAAAATGGCCATAGAATTGTCCTGGCATAACAGAGAGATTTTAAATCTGCCGTTCACTTCAAAAACTCCCTGTCTCTGGTATACGCTCTTGTCACTTAACAGGGAATGGGGGCAGATAAACTCTTTAAAAAACCTGGATCAGCCTTTGAAGCTTGAAGAGTTGCCTGAGACACTGCCCGATGAATACTGTTCTCCCTCGCTGATATCGTTTTTAATAAATGTCAAATCGCTTCTGCTTTCTGCCAGATCAGATCTGGACCGATGTTATGAGATGCTTCTGGGTGCAAGCAGGAAATTCTGGGAGTTCCAGGAGGCTTTGATTAGAAAAAAGGATATTTACGAGGCTTATGCAAGCAGCCAGAGGAAGTCGAAAAACAGCCGGGCGGAAGAGCTGAGAAGCCAGTTCAGGGAGAGACGCAAGGCAAAACAGGAGACCACCCAGGCCATCCCCCAGAACGACCTTGAAGCCTTGAGATTCATGGAGTTTGATACCTATCCTGACAAATCGGAATTAAGGAAAAAATATCTTACGCTTGCAAGGAAGCTGCATCCCGACTGCCAGGGGGGGAACGAAGAGGATTTCAAGACCCTGACCAGGCATTACTCCCATCTATCCAACTGTATTCAAAGCAGAATTGTTTATAAAAGTTGACTATTCCATAAGGATTATTAGTATTGCCTGGCTTTGTCAAGTCGTTCCCAGGATCACTGGCCGGGGCGGGTTGTACATACTAAAATCTTTTATTTTGAGGATGACTGAAATTGGAAGACGGCTGCCTGAGGGATCTCTATCAGGAGATCATCCTGGATCATTTTAAAAGACCACGGCGAAAATTCAGATTGGACAGATATGACCTCTGTGAAAAGAGGACCAATCCTCTTTGCGGGGATGACATTGTCCTTTATATCAACCTGGAAGGAGGTGGCAGGGTATCGGCCTCCTTTGAGGGCAGAGGATGCGCAATCAGTCAGGCCAGCGCGTCGATAATGGTGGATAACATAAATGGAAAAACAATAGGGGAATGCAGTGCCCTGTGGGTAAGGTATAAAGAAATGATGGATGACAATAGTGGACATGATCCGTCGCCGGCCTGCGATAATTCCGAACTTGAAGCTTTAAGGGGAATCAAAAGATTTCCGGTAAGGCTGAGGTGCGCGGATCTGGCCTGGCAGGCACTTGAAAGTGCCTTAACTAATGAAAAATTGGATTCATTGAAATGATGTCCGGTGCCTGTTTTGAATTGGATGGACTGAATGTAATATCCGGATCAGTTAAGACAGTCACTGATCTGAATCTGAGAATCCCGCATGGCCATCTTTTCAATCTTCAGTGCAAATCAGCTTTTGTGCTGGAGTCCCTCGCACTGGCGCTTACAAACCATCCCGGACATAAAATTGCAGGCGGGAAAATCATTGTAGATGGTAATAATATCTCTGCTGGTCACTGTAATTGCGCCGTTTCAAATGAACTGTTTCTTATTTTTAATAGACCCAAAATCCCCGCCTGTCTGAGATTGAGGGAATATTTGAAACAGCTCTTCTTCCGTTACTCCCGGGAGGACAAGGGAATAAATGATTTTAACGCCTTTTTGCTTCAAATGGGGAAGGATCTGTCTTTTGACCTGAAACACGCGGGAAGCTTATGTTCCGGTGAACTAAACGATGAGTGTCTTCGGAAGATCCAGTATATCGAGGTTGCAGTGATGAATCCGAAAATAGTAATAATGCAGGGTCTCGGCGAGTGGGAATTTTCCACGGTTGAAACATTGAAATCGGAAAAAAAAACCATCCTGCTTCTTACGGATATAATGCCGGAAAATTTCCAGCGCAGGCTGAAGGCGGATCATCTTCAAATATTGCGGGAGACACAGAGTAAATGAGCAGGGAGTTCATCGTATCTCTTGAAAATATGAGCCGTCGAATCTCAAGCGGCCTTCAGCAGCCATCATGGATGTCAGATTTAAGATCTGAAGCCATTGATGTTATTAGAAATATGCATGAGAAGGGTGAATTGGGGGCCAGTCTGTTTTTTGATTTTGACAAAGGCCCATCGGCTTCGATCCGTCTTGATAAAGGCGCCATCAATGACAGAAGCCAAAAGATAAAAATGATGAGAAACCTGGCAGGTCGTGAAATAGTATTTTTGGATCTGATTGAAGCTGCAAATCAATTTGGCGCCATTGTGAGAGAACACCTTGGCTCTGTTGCAGATATGAAAGGCAACCTTGCGGCAGCCATGAACACCGCGTTATTCTCAGAAGGAATTTTCTTATATGTTCCTCAAAATGCAAAATCTGAAATATCCCTGGGATCGCTTTCAATTGGAGACAATGAACGTATAGATAGATTTGAAAGGACTCTGATTGTTTTGGATAAGGGCGCCAGCTTGAAATATATTGAAGGGTGTTCTTCCGATTTTCATCACCTTGGAATAGGCTTCAGGGCGAAGGTCCTGGAGATAATTCTTATGGAAAATGCATCTGTCGAGGTTGTGTCACTCCAAAACTGGGGAGGAAAGGTCAGAAACCTGGGAACAAGGTGCGCAAAAATAATGGATCGTGGTTCCATCAGCTGGATTTACAGCTGCCTCAGTCCGACTAACTCGGAAAACGGGCCGCGTATTGTTCTTGAAGGCAAAAAGGCAAAAGCGGATATCAAGTCGATTTATCTTCTAGGTGAAGGTGAAAACATCTCCATAGGACCTGTGGTCATGCATAAGGGAGAGTCAACCAGCGCAAAAGTCAAATCGAAAATCATCCAGAAAAAAGGATCTAGTGTAATATATTGTCCAAGAATAAATACAGACTCCTCATCGGAAGGAAATTTGACATCCTTGTCCATAGAGAACCTCCTTATGCATGAGGAAACCTGTTTTGATGTGGATAAAACCTGCCTTCAAAATATCGATACACATAACAGCATTGAGATATCGGGTGTTCAGGACAGGATTGATGAGGTGCATTATTTGAGAAACCGCGGTTTTTCCGATAATGACATCTCAAAGATATTCATGGAATCTTTTATTGATGATTTCCTGAACTGTCTGCCTCTTGAATATTCAGTGGAACTTGCGAATCTTATTTGCCTTTAAACCTTGTGCCTAGGCAAGGTCAGTAAAGATCAACCTTCACTGCCAATGTTGGGGCCAGAGAAAACGCTCCTTTGCTTCTGACCGGAGTAAATCCAAGCTGCAGGATGGAATGACTTCTGCGGCTTTCCCTGAGGGATATTTCAGGATCATCAGGATCTCCATTTTTTTCTGAAACATCCTCTTCAATGGACTCTCTGTGTTCAGCCCTCTTTCGCCCTCCTGGAACTGGGCCCTTGGGCGGATAAAAATTATACCATGCCTCGATGCTGCCTATTGTCCAGAGGGCGAAAAAACTTCCCATGGCAATGGCGGCATAAGTCTGTGCCCCCTTGACGTAATTATTGTTCTTCTCGAAATATTCATCCTTCAGGTCATTTGATATCGTAGGGTCGGAGTCCACCGCTTCCTGATCGCTCTTTGCTTTTTCTATCAAGGAGTTTTCATAAAAATAGGCGGCAATGGCTCCCACCTCCGCCGCAGCAAAAAAGAGCCCCATCAAAATCGAACTGTTTTGAAACTGTCCAACACCGAATGGCAAAAAAACAAGCGCCATCATCTTGTCGGTCCCCTTTGGCTTTCGCGGTTTTGGCTTTTTTGAGGATGATTTTGAATCATATTTGTCATAGGGGACCGGCGGGGGAGGCTTGAAAGCCGCATCGTCATCCCCCCCTTTTGAAAAATCATCGGACTTTTCCCTTTTGCCTTTTGGCTTGCTTTCCTTTGCGACTTTCTTTTTGACTGGTGGAGGTTCCGGCGGCGGTTCAGCCTGCGGTGGAGTTTCAGCCTCTTCCTGTTCGGCCTTTGGACCGCCTTCAGAAGCTCGACCCGGGTCCTCCTGTTTTTGCTTGGACGACTCGGCGTGTTTCATCTCTTTCAGGATCATCTCGTCTTCGATTAACTGCTTCTCCTCATTGAAGAGCTGAATTACCGATTCATCGAGCACTTCGGCCTTGTTTATTGAAATCTCGGGATTGTTTTTTATTGCAAATCTGAAAGACTTGGCCGCCTCTTTTTTCTTGCCGAGCATATATTGAACAATTCCCAAAAGCTTGGCCAGTTTTGCAAGCTCAGGTTTTTTAAACTCGACCTTCAGGGCGGCGTAGAGGGATTTTTCTGCTGCCTTGAAGTCACTCCTTATATATTCCTGGTATGCCTTCTGATATGACTGTGCAGAGGCATGATGTGGAACTGCCGATATCCACGAAGTGAATGCAAAAAAAATTATTTTCCGATAAATTCTTTTCATATCGCTCCTTACAGGAAAAAAAGAACTTACCTTCTAATATTCGTTAAGACCCAACTTTGCTTTTGCCTCGCTCAGGGTCATTTTAGGTTCCTTTTCCTTGCCGCCTCCTCCCGTTCCGACAAACTTGCCCTTGCCTTCCTTGAAAAGGATGTTGAAGGTAGTCAGCGATCCATATGCCTTTGTGATGTAATTTTGAAAATTTACCTTGTCTGTCTGACTTAACGTTTCGTTTGTATTGATTTTTTGTTCTAAAACCCTTAAAGAATCCCTCACAGTGAGCAATTTTTTAAA
>JADFZC010000240.1 GCA_015232735.1 Oligoflexales bacterium
ATGCATTTTCCGTATTTTTGTGATCTTTTTTTGAAGTTTAACTAGCTAATTATATTAATATAAATAAGTTATTTCGTTCTCTAATAGTAAACTCTTTTCAAACTTGGATGGATAAAAATACGGATTTTAGTCAGTCCCAGGCCATGGGATCGGTTCTAACCAAAAGCCATCGCTCATGCCACTATCTTTTTTCATCAATGCATTGAATTAAAGCGAATAGAGTATAATCCGAAGTGTCGTCATGTTTAAATATATACCAAGCGAACAGAGTCTAATCCGCTCACTACATTAGGGAAATATCTGGTCCAATTTCATTCATCACCATTCTCCTCCTCACTTACCGACTTCCAACCTTGATCAAACTGGTACTGAGTAATATTAGAGGCAGGATTCCGTATCCGGTGAATGCGCCTTTTAGTGTCGTCAAATACATATTCGACAACGTAGAGATAGTAAGAATCCTGGTATTGCTGGGCAGATTTAAACTGTGATTTTGTCATGCTTACGCCGCGATCATTCCAATCTCCAATGATGCCTTTGACTTCAATGCGTATTTTTTCGGAATCCGGTCCTATCGATTCTATGTCATATCCTTCATGATTAGGGATTCTTTCATTCATATTGGTGGGTTTGAAGTTCCGGGATTCTTCAAATAGCATCACATATCTTTCTGCGGCATCGCCGATCATCTTTGAATTTAGCGATTCTTCATCACTTTCATGATCTTCTTCGTCATCATTCCCATCATCGCTAAGATTTCCCGATACGTTTCGAGACACATAGGATAGTAATCGTCGGCTTTTCTTCATTGCCGAAGATGAGTCTCCAGGCTTCCTGACTGAGCCCTTTCCACCCGTCGATTTACAAATTCCTGAACCGTCCTCATCCGTTCCATTGCCACTGTCTTCCTCTTCCTGCTCATTTCCTACAGAACCATTATCTTCTTCTTTCTTCCTGGAATCTAGCGTATCTCCATTCTCTTCGCTTTGACCCGGAGAATTGTTTTGGGCGACATTTTTCCTGACTTGTTCTTCACTGTATTGATCTGGATTTGTTTTTGTATTAACTTCGCCGTTACGGTCATTTTTCTCATTTTCAGCCTGATTTTCCATAAGGATTGAATCTTTTGATCCGGAATTTTCCGACAGAGGGGCCAATGTCGTATCGGGAACTGGAGGAGCCTCATCTTTTAGCGGATTAAGCCCGAATTTTTCCCTAAAGGTGTTGATCTTCTTCCTGAAATCAACTTTACCCAAAGAACAGATGACGAGTGTTGCGGATGACGCAAGCTTATGGATCATTTTTTTGCGGTTTGCGTTGTAATACGAAATCAATACTTCACAGAGTGCATCCGCAAAATCTTCAGGCTTTCCACAAACCAGGGCGACCCTGCCCTCATTGATAGCATATGCAGCTTTGCTAACCGAAGTCTTACCAGTCTCTATTTTAATTATTTCCTGGAACAGATCCTGTAATCTGGCAATATCCAAAGGCAGTATTTTTTTTGATTCAACAGTACCAATGATCTCTGCATCGCTATCCTCAATCTCCTCGTTGATATTGAGAATTTCCAGCATTGCCTTTTGGATTTCCAAGAAATCTCCTCGCCAGCTGTCAGGTGTCTCAACAGGTCCTCCCTTTCTGGTAACAACTTTATAGACATGAGAAACAGCTGTTAAGCCAAGTAATTTTACGGCGGCTATTTGATGTCCGGGTCGATCCGTTGCTCCCAAATGATAGGGTATGGCCAAGTGTTCTTTTTTGATCATTGTGAATTCGGTGATTTGAAGATCATTCAAGTAAATGGTTTCAACTCCCATCACCTCCATCCATCGACGTCCATAAGTGTAAACCACAGCTTGGGACCGAATTTTTTGCCACGCATTTTGAATCATAATATCATGAGGATATACCTCAACTATATATGAGTAGGCTGAGGGCAAATATTTGCTGATAGACTCAATTTCGGGTTTCGTCCTATAGACCCATTCAAGGTACTGGATAGCCTGCGCTGCTGTAGTCTTTGGGGGTAGGGGATGGATAGCTTGAAGTAAATTCAGGAGACTGCCAATCTTATGATCTTTCTCCGCCAAATCATCTGCAGCCACTACCCATCCCAGATGACTGCGATAACCAGGACCGACTTTTTTCACAATTCTGGTTAAAGGAATGCGTTTTGAGCCGTCCAGAAGATTCATGCATTCGGGCAATTGCACCAAGGCCTTTCTTCCCACCATTTTTTGCAAAGAATCCATCTCCTCTGGATCATTTCTTTTTATTATATCTTCGATTACCCGAAACAACTCCTCTGATCCTAAACTTTCACCCATCCGTTCAAGCCGTTCAATAGGGCCTGGCTTCGGGATATTCGTTCCAAAAAAGACACCCGCACCTTCGAGCAACTTAATAAGACTCAAATCCAGATCAGCCACTGGTGCATTGGGACGCACATCATCAAAAGATCTAAGAACATCTTCCGGCTTGAATGGACCTGTATTGATTTTTGAATATATCCACCTACAATCACTCAGTGTTTGAATCCACTCTGCGTTTCTTGTATCCTTCATTTCACAAATGTTATATTGATGTCTGGGAATATACAATAGATACTTTCGCGTATAGATGTGAAGGGTTCCAGCATCTTCTCCCAACCATTTTCCAAAACACGATGAAATGTTGCCTGAATGCAATGCCTCCTTAAGTTCCTTTGGAAATCCAAAATCAACCATGTAATAATTTTTGTTATCAATCCTAACAGTTGGATCTCTCGTCCACAGCACTGTACGTTCAGTTGTCCTAAGCATTTCTACTTCAAATCCGCTTGAGTTACATTGAGCACGATCAAGTTCCTTTAAGATTTTTATTGGTTTAAATCTGCCGGATACTGGCGGTTCATATGATTCGAAGAAGGCTTTCCAATCCAAGGAATCGTTATGTTGGAAATAGCAGTCAGCAACAAAATATTTTACAGGATTATATTTGTGTCTGTACTCTCCCGCATATGGTTCGGCAAGAAATACCTCATTGAAGGGTAACAGCAACTTTTGCCCATCCTCATTTATGCAGACCACCTTTTTAACGAGATCTTTCATTTGAGGAAACTTCTCACAAATATAGGCGGTAAATCGTACGACGACCCCCATATTGGTTTCAGAATAGCTCAGGCTATTCCACCAATCTGCCATGATGGAAGACAAATCAATTTTTGTTACTGTTTCTAGAAAAAGTCTGGCGTTTAACGATGAAGGATCGGAACCGGAACTTAAGCTCCTATCAAAATCCCATGATACAGCGCTTCCGTGTTTTTTAATAAACGGTTGAAGCATCGTAGAAAATTCCTCATCATTTTTTAAGATATGCCAAAGCCCCGGAAATCTGATAGCACGCGATCTTTCTACAAACTCATTTTCAGAAGGAAAACATTTGAGATTGGCCGTGCGCCAATCTTTGTTACTGTCCATTGCATGAAGTCCCGCGAACAACGATTCCAGCATCCGATCCTTGACTTTTTCATCAAAAGATTCATACCAATCCTTGACCACACCTTTTGACCAGTGAACCTGTAATTCATTTGGCGTGATCTCTTTGAGCAAACCGATCTCTCTAAGGGTACTTTCGGCATGCTGACCTAGACTCTCACGGCTGACCAGATATTCCCCGTATAAAATCCACGGTCGTGAATCGCTCCTGTCACCGCACGATTCCGCCAGATGCCTCGGCAGGACCCTCGCATTTTCAGGAGAAATAAAATCAATGACCCCATCTCCGGAATCTCGGATCATAAATCTCGTTTTACTTAATTCCTCACGTAATCGGACACAGTATGCCGATCCAAAGACACGTGCGTTCGGAGCAACACTGCCAAAAAACCAGGGACAGACTTCGGATTGATCCAAAAGAGGTAAAATTTTATATGCTTTGTTCCATATCCCCATCTTTGGTCCATCTTTATTGGTCAACCATTCAAAAAAATGTTTCGTAAGAATCGGGATATTGGCCATGATCTCACAGTGCCAAGGGTTGTCCTCCAAATTGGCGTCCATCAATTCCTGACGACTCTGAGCCAAAAGCCAGTCAGCTTGAATGTTCACACCAATCGGTAAAATGATGCCGGTCGGCAGAAACGCATATGCCTCTCCCCTATCAGGTAAAAGCGGAAAGTTATTGCTGTCCAACTCAAAAAAAGCCTCGACGCTTCTTGCCCTTGAGGCTTCCAATTTTTCTTCCGGTGTTATTGGAATCAATTGCCTATAGCTTAAAAATTTTCTGATGGCTGATTTTGTCGGATCATATTTTATGGAAAAAATCAACCAGCGATGGTGGCATTCGGTTGAGTCTTTAACGGATCCTGACGTTTTTAGCACATTCGAATCAGTAATGGCCACATGAAAGCGGGTTACAGAACCAGACGTCACTGTCCTTTCGATATCAAGATCCCAAACATCTCCATTCCAATCAACTTGCCTGACACCATACCTTGCAAGAAGGACCAACAATGACTTGTCCTCTTTAAACACTGCCTGAAGATCTGATTCTATAGTATGGTTTATTAGTATTCGGTCGGTCAACTCTATGCGGCATCGCATTCCATTCGAGGGAGGTGGTACCCCTTCATCCCAGCAAGGCAAGACAGCGCCAAGCCACTCCCTTCGTCCAATATCATACTCCTCTTCGATGGTAATGGGAACATTAAAACAGAATCGCCAACCCGCGGAGGAGATCCGTGCTTTGGCATAGGCTCGAAAAACCGCCTTGAATCCCACTCCCATGAATCCGATCGTACCGATCCCTTTTGAAGAGATACCCTTCGTACTCACCCCGATAACGTCCCTGTCAAAATCAAACTCCTCCCCGTCATGTTCAAATATCAGGGTTGAGTCGTTCTCAATCCTGAACCGGATGACAGTGGCTTTTTCATCCACTGCATTTTGAATCAATTCCGCAACATATAACCAGTGATGAGGAAACTTCTGTTCGAATTCCTTCAGGGATCCCCT
>JADFZC010000241.1 GCA_015232735.1 Oligoflexales bacterium
CTTTTTCGGCTGCGGCCCCGAAGGCGGAACGGGTACAGGCCGGGAAAGCAGCCTGGTCAAATCAAACCTTAAAGAGTTGATCAATAAAGGGAGGAGCGTAGCCCTCACACCCCTGGGTGAAATGAATTATCTCACACTCCAAAGCTCTATCGAAAGCTCAAGCATTGTAGATACAAAGATGGAATCAGGAAGCAACGTCATAGGATGGCAGCTTTACGATACGGATAAAATGGAAAGAGTGGCGGAAACCGAAGTGGAAAAATACATGTACGATTTTATGATGACAAACAGAAGCTCATTCGGATTTTCAATATCCGATATCAAGATTGCCAAAATGCATAAAATAGAGCCCACGGAAAAACTCATAGCCTATTTCTTTACAAGATCTTTCAATGAAATCCCTGTTCGTGACGCCTTCGTCGAACTTATCTTCCTCAGGCAGGACGACGGCAATCTGACACTGAGAGAGGTAATTAACAGAAGTTATGGAAATATTAAAATCAAGGAGGAGAATATTGCCATTACGCCTTCAAGCTTCGCGGACCTCATGGATGCGGTCGGAGATTCAAAAATAACCTATGCCTCTGACAAAAGATTTATTCTTCCAAGGGAAAACAACGAGTCAGGCTACGATTTCTATTATGCCACAGAATTCAATTTCACCGATGAATACGGGGATCTTATTACAGTGACCCTCGACGATTCAGAGAAGAAAGTTTTAGAGGCATATGCACATAAAACCCACATTCAGGACTACACATTAAAAGCAAATGTATACAAAACCAATTATCTTGAGACCAAAATGGACAGTTTGATTCCCCTTACGGATTATAAGGTTGGAAATGCCAGCTACAAAACAGACAAGGACGGCCACCTGACTGTTGAGTCCGGACAGACAATCGCCCTTTCACTGCAAAGCACGAGAGTGAATGTTTCCGAGTACTACCAGAATGGCGTCTACACGGTGAATATACCAATCGATAAGGATAATCCCGTAATATATAAGCCCACCGACAAGGAAATTCCGGCACTCAATGTATACACCCTGATACACAGGGTTAACAGATTTATCAGAAACTTCCTGTCCGATTCCGATTCAAGCTACCTTGGAAAGAGTACCAGTTTTATCGTCAACCGCAACGACGAAGCATGCAATGCATATTATAATGATCAAAACAATTCCATTAATCTTTATGCCGCAGGAAGCAGCAATGGTACCAATTGTGCGAATATGGCCACTATAAACGATGTCCCAGCCCATGAATGGGGACATGGACTGAACAATTATACTGGCCCCGGCTCTCCAGGCATATCGGACGGAGCGGGATCAGAAGGTTTTTCCGATACGGTGGCTTCATATTACGGCGGCTATAGCGATATGGGAAAAGGATTCAAACTGAACGACAATAATCCCGTGCGCAGCGTCAAGAATACGGCAAAGGTCGGCAGCACCGGCAGCGAAGTGCATGCAGAAGGTCAGATCATATCGGGCGTATTCTGGGATATGAGAGAAGCGTTGATTGAAAGATATGGGGAAATAAAAGGAAAATATCTTGCCGGATACCTTTTCTTCAGGCACCTGACGTTAAACAAGGCCTATAAGGATTCCTACAAGACTGTTCTGACCCTGGATGATGATGATGGCAATCCATCAACAAAATCACCAAACTATTGCCTGATTACAAAAGCTTTTGCAAACCATGGCCTTGCGACCGATGATGGTTGTACGGACAATATAGTGAAAGATACGGTTCCCGTGAATCAGAATATCTATGCCGGCATCAATTCCCAGGATGACAAAGGCGCCATTTTAATGATCGCAATAGACAAGGGATCAGCCGTTCAGGTCTGTCTTGGAGACAGAAAAAAATGCACGGGAAATACGGGGACAGTCGACGTTACCTTTGCAAAAGAGGGGGAAGCCGGCGGCAAGACCTTCTTTTTGGCACAAAAACCTGTCACTATTAAGGATCTTTCGCTTTTTACGGTTTTGGTACAATCCGACACAGGCGGCATCATATCCGCAAGGACTCTTAAGTTTGTGACAAAGTGAAATATTTTTGTTTTTTGGGGTGTTTGATTTAATTTTCAATTTTCCATGGATAAAATTTTCATTCCGTTTTTCTTTATCTGCCCCCATGATTTGAATCAAAATGTGTTACCATGGACTATGAAAATTGAGACAGGCTGATTATGGAACCTTCCTGCAATCTTAGAGGAGCCATGCAATGTCAGATTTTTTTAAAGAGTCATATGTCATCCTATCAGGAATAGTGTCATTTGTCTGGAACTCAAACTATCCGCAGCTTGCGATAGCACAGCGCCTTTTGCTGCTTCTTCCCGTTCTTGCCGTAATATTTGCGGCATTTGCAACATTGGTCGCCCTTATTACAGTAATAGTAAGGCAAAACAGGCGTGAATTTCTCTTTGCGCTTTTTGTTACATGGTGGGACCTTGGAAGAAGCATATTCCATTTCTGGGGCGGAATCTTGAAATTCATTTTTGTACTGGGCGGAACTCTTTTTGGTTTTGCCAGATTGTTGTTGATTGGCATCCTTATTATGCTTAAGGACATCGTCATGTCTCCGATACGACTCCTTTCGGATGTCAGCCATGGATACTCGAACCCCGGCATCCCATGGCCGGCTGTGGCTATGACAGTTGGCTGGACGGCGCTAGAAGCACTTATTTTCACTTATGTCATGACCCCGCTTGTAACAGACGTTCTCAGCGGAATAGCTGGAACAGAACTGGGTGGAATAAAACTTCAGATTCCCCTCTACCTCACCTTCCTGATTTTCGTCCTTGGCAGCTATGCCGTACTGTTCACATACGGGATTGCAGTCAAAGAGAAAAATTTCGGCAAAATCATTTTTTACACATTCGTTGAATTCGTCGTCGCCATAGTTGAAGTCGTTTTTCTCTACCGCGAATTCGTTGATGCCCTTGTTCCATGGTTTGCACAGCATGCCGGCGAAGACTTCAGGCTTGGAATTGGGGGGACCATTAGCATCGCTTTCTTTGTATGGCTCGGCATAAGGGCAATGACATGGTTTCTTTTCGGATCAACCGGCGTTCCCACGCTTCTTGCCATCATTCAAAGAACCGGAATCGATCTGAATTCAGCAGACAAGGGCAGGAAAGAAAAGGTCCGAAATGAAGAGAGGGTATTGTTTATATACATGCATGAAGCTATTGACCACATCAAGGCAGACATGAACTGGGTCCACAAACAGGGAGATGAGTTTCTCAGCTCATTTATCATTCCTCCCCTGCAGATACTGGGGGCTTCAATAAATTTCTGTACTTTAATAATAAGCAACACCCATCTTTTCGAGCTCCCGTTCAAAAGTTACAAAGATATTCTTGATTCAAGAAGCCTTTTGCTTAACGCCGGCAAGTCGGTCACAAATAATTCGAAGTGAAACATGAATTTATTTAGAGAGAGATGATTATGAAAAGGTTACTTTCACTCATATGGATATTAATAGGAATCCTGACCCTGCTCTTAGCTTATGCCACATTCAGCGAAAGGGCACTGGCAGCTGATGAAGTGGAAAAAGGCAGGGACGTCATTTTCATAGGGGTAGATATCAGCGGTTCCTTTAAAAACAGCCCCGATTACAACGACTCTCTCGCGTTCATCTCAAGGTATCTTTACGCACACCTCAAGGGGTATTCGGAGCTTAAACCGCCCCACTCGCTCTTTGTGGGTTCCATCGGAGGGACAAAGCCCGACGAGCCAAAGACTTTCTATCCCATACAGAATTTCGAGTACAAGGAAATCCAGGGAATAGAGGATGAACTTCACCGCATATTCAAGGACATAAAGCCAAACCAGTTCACCGATTACAACACTTTCTTCAAGCAGGTGACCGTTTTTGTCAGGAATAAAAAGCTCTCCCTGAAACCCATAACCATAATTCTGCTCACAGACGGCATGCCTGATGCGCCCAAGGTCGAAGGAAAACTAGACTACCGGTCATTTAATCTTACACCGCTTGAAAACCTGTCACGCAACATCACAATCAGAGTACTTTATACCTCGGCTGAGGTCGGAATGAACTGGCAGGAAAAAGTGCCAAGACAGCGGGTAAGGATATGGACGCAGGATGCCAGCGTAATGAGGAACTGGAAATCAAAGGATATAATGCTTCCCGACCAGAAATTCGAAAAACAGGAGAGGTTTTTCAGTTGGATCAAGGACAACGTGGACTTTCCCGTCAGGGCCAAGAGGGTTAACTGACCTTAAACCTGCCGCATTAATCTCAGAATACCTAACATCATGCAGACTTTTTGGCGAGCATTTCCTCCCATTTGCTGTCGAAAATGAAGATATTTGAAGACATGACCATTCTGATTGCAAATGGCCTGAACTTATCTCCTTCCTTACCGCCTGTAAGATTTATTTTAACCGAGCCACCGCTGCTTTCAAAATAGGATCTTATTGCTGACATTCCAATACCCCTTCCGGAAATCTCGGAAACCTTCTCTTTTGTGGATACCTCAGGTAAAAATACTAATTCGCCAAGCTTTTCATCGCAGGACACCATTTCGGAATTTCCACGCTTGACTGCGATTTTTCTGAGTTTCTCCATATTCAGCCCCCTGCCGTCATCGCAGAAGCTTAGGATCAACGCATCATGTTCTCTTTTAAGTTCCACCTTAATGGTCCCATATGGCGGCTTTCCGCTATTTACGCGTTCTTCAGGAGTCTCTATCCCATGGTCAAGCGAGTTTCTCACTATATGAATAAGGCACTTTTTCAAAAGCGCTTCACCTTTCTCATTCACAAATGCACTTATCCCGGATATCGATATAACCGGTTTCTCCTTTCCAAGCTCCTTGGCCAGAAGATCGAACGATTCAACAAGTCGATAAATTACTTTATTGATGCCACGGTATATCTGCCCAAATAAGCCACTCAGGACATTCTGTGCCATGCTCCTTTCCTCCGCTCCCATTTTATCCAGATCAATATATTTCATGACATTCAA
>JADFZC010000242.1 GCA_015232735.1 Oligoflexales bacterium
ATCATTTGGAGACTATTTATGATTATCCTCAATGGAAAATCCTTAAGCATCGAGAATCTTGTTAAGATATCAAGAAATAAAGAAAAAGTTGAACTTGATCCCGACTCGCTGATAAAGATCAAGGCATGCCGTAAAATGTTGGAAGACAAAATTGACAGAAAAGAGATCATGTACGGGGTCAACACCGGAATAGGTGAATTTTCCGAGGTTGTATTGGATGATAATCAACTCAAGGATTTTCAAAGATACCTGATTTACAACCATTCGGCAGGTATTGGCGACGAGGCGCCTCTTGAATTTGTAAGGGCTGCCATGGCATCCAGAATAAATGTCCATGCAAATGGAAATTCCGGATGCCGCCCGGAGATCACACTGACACTCATCGAAATGTTGAACAAAGACGTGATCCCGAGAGTGTGCCAAAAAGGTTCCGTAGGCGCCTGCGGAGACCTTGCCCCCATGTCCCAGATAGCGCTGGTGCTTCTTGGCGAAGGAGAAGCCTATTATAATGGACAGCTTCTCGATGGGGGAGAGGCGCTGAGAAGGGCGGGTATTCCAATTCCCGGACTTATGGCCAGGGATGGGCTTGCCGCCATAAATGGCTCCAACCTTTTGACATCCATGAGCGCATTATTGTTGTACGATGCCAACAGATGGCTGAAACAGGCAGAAATAGCAGCCGCAATGTCACTTGAAGCCCTGAAGGCCAACATGAAGCCCTATCACAGCAAAATTCACGAGGCGCGCGGATTTGCAGGAGCGGTGAGAAGCGCATACGCCATAAGGAAATGTATAGAGGGAAGCGATCTTGTCGAGGGAAAGGTAAAAACAAAAGTTCAGGACGCATACTCCATGAGATCAACGCCGCAGGTGATCGGGGCGGCGCATGATGCTATTGCCTATGCGAGAAGCCAGGTTGAAATCGAACTGAATGGCGTATGCGACAACCCCATTTTCTTCCCAGAGGAAAATCTGGCACTGTCCGGAGCCAACTTCCAGGGAAGTCCTGTCTCATTGCCGATGGAGATGGCCGGACAGGCGATTACCATGGTAAGCGTGCTTTCCGAAAGAAGAATGAACAGACTCAACAATCCAGCTCTGAGCGTAGGACTGCCTCCATTTCTAACGACGAGAGCCGGGCTTTTTTCCGGGCTGATGCTAAGCCAGTACACGGCAGACACACTGATCACGGAACAAAGGATACTGTCCTCTCCCGCAGCCACCCTTTCAATCCCCGCAGCGGCAGACCAGGAGGACTTTGTCTCCATGGGTATGAATACGTCGATAAAGAACGGACAAATACTCGACAACGCCTATGGCGTTCTCGGCATTGAATTCATGGCGGCAGCTCAGGCGCTGGATATCAGGGGATTCAAAAACGGCAGGGGGGTTACAAAGGCAAAAGAGGTTATAAGAAAGTATATTGAATTTCTCGACATAGACAGGCCGCTATACCCTGACCATACAAAGATGAGAGACCTCGTCAAGAGTTGTGAAATACTTGAGGAGGTTGAAAAAGAAGTAGGTTCACTCGAAAGTTCCCCTGAAAGCGACCGTTTTTCAAAAGGTAAAAAATAAAATCTCGCAGGTGCTGACATTTATTTTGTAGAAAGGCCATTTTCCCCTATGCCGGAAATGGCTTTTTTCATGCAGACTTCTTGCTCTTGTGAAGATAGTCATCCAGTTCTTCCAATATGCTGTCCACCTCTTCAAGCTCAATCTCAAGCTGTTTGCGCGTATCCTGATCTCTTTTCAGCTCCCATGCCACTTGAGGAATTTCGTCACAATGGAACACACCCTGGTTCTTATATTCGTCAGACTCAATTATTGCTTTGAACTTCTGAAGGAAAAAATCCTTTCTAATAACGAAGGATCCCTCTTTGTCCACGAGGCACTCGAAAAAATCATGATCGTGCAGCTTATCTATTTTGTCCTTGAAAAAAGTAAGCCTGTTGGAATGCCATGAAGCTTTGGCTCGTCCTACATCCGGGAGATAATTTATCCTTGTCAAAAGGTTTTCCCGCCTTGAAAGCTGCTCTTTTTCAAACCTCAAAATATCCTCGTGAGACAAATTCGCCCTTATTTCTTCGTCCATAAGTTCATAAGGCCCTTCAAAATGATCATACTGCTCCACATTAGTTGCAATATTACGAACCATCCCATCCGGGAAAATCAACTTGAGGTCGCCATTTTCACTTTCGCTTACCAGCAAGTAAATCTTATTGTTCTTTTTGTGCTTATAATATTCCAAGCCCACATTATCACCCCCATTATTATCCTACTTGAAAAAACAACCGTATCCGATTGCTCAGGCCTGAAGATAATCCCGTACTTGACGCACCAAATGCCCTTGCCAGGGATTTAATTGCACCTACCAATATCAACAGCCATAAGTCATATCCAGAATTTTTTCGGCTACTCCTTCGCAAAACTTTAGCAGTAAAAAAAATTTCCTGCTTCTTTTTTTTCTTCGAGTAGACTGACTTTGAATAAAACGCCAACCGACCACACTTATTATTAAGAGCAGCCCTTAAAAATTTAAGGGTACATGGTAAGAGAAATTTTTTCATTTGGTAATAATATGTAATATTTTGAGCAAAATAGTCTGCCTTAAGCCCCAATAAACCATCACATTGAATATTAAAATTTTGCCACACTCCATTTATGCGCTCGCATTTGCTCGTTTTTATATGCATTTATTGTGCCTTTTTCCGATTCTTCAAATTTTTATAAACATTGATTCCCTCTGCCCATTATGTTTAAATTTTAATGAGATCCAAGTTTCCCGGAGGTCTGAAAGAATGGGTTCCAATTCAGACCATCCTTTGAAAGTGGCATCAAATTGGTGACGGGAAAAAGCGCATTTGCTTTCTGCTGAAGTTTTCTAATTGATTTTCAAGGATTTTTTATGAAAATAAAAATTACGATATCTGCTATTATCGTTCTTTCGGCTTTGGTCCTTTTTTATTTTTTTTATTCAACTCCAAAAAAAGAAAAACCATATACGAGAATCTGGCCGGAAGAGGTTTTCAACGGGATCGTTCAAACCTGTCTTATGACCCTGAAATCATTCAATTCCGATGTGAAATTTGATGTTTCTTTTGAGCAATATTGTGATTGTCTGGTTAAAAAAGCTGAATCCTCGGGAATTATTTCTTTGGATAATCTTAAAAAAAATCCAGCAGATAGCGATTACAAAGCGCTTTTCAGCACCTTCCTCACCGGGGAGATTGGAGAAAAGGCAAAAAATGACTGTGCATTTCCATAGGGCCTGGCAACATTTTGGCAAAAACCTAAAAATGGATTTTCTGTTTTATCAAGAATTTGTGTTATGCTCCACTAGTCCATAATCTTTATCAGTTCACCGAACAGTGCCCTTTCGTCCAGTATTACCTTTTCATTTCCAAATACGCAGATTGCACCCGCCTCAACAAGGCTCTCGACCATGTCGGCACATACCCTGATATCCCCGGCCGTGACGGAAAGAATCTCATCCCGCTCTTTCTGAATATCCTCTTGACTTCTACCCATGAGATATTGGTCAAACGCCTGAGCAGCCTTCTGGGAATTGGTTCTTGGGTGGTCAATTTTGGCAATAGTGCCTATGACATAACGGTCCATCTCCCTGGAATCCAGAAAAAGATTTCTCAAAAAGAGCGGGGCTTGCCTATAGGAATCCAGCGTACTGCTCAAACAAGGATCCATGTATGAGCCAAAATAAAAAAGACCGTTTCTTTGAAATGAGACATACGCTCCATAGGCACCGCCTTTCTCCCTTATTTCCTTATGCAGGAATTCACCAGACAAAACCTGTTCAAGCACCCTCAGTTTCCCTGAAAATTCATACCCCAGCCTCTTGAAACTTGCGCCCTGAACCACATACTGAACCTGCGAAGAGGAGAGGAGTCCCTCATTTTTCACCTTTGGTCTCAAACTGTATGGAGCACTCATTTCCGTCCCTGCCTCAAATCCGCAAATCAAGGAGGATAACCTGTCCTGCACTGTGCTGTAATCCTCATCCACGGCGCTAACCGCAATGGTAAGATTATTTCTGCAAAAGACAGAGGAAGAGACTTTTTTAAGCTTTGAGATGATTTCCTCGTATTTGTCGTCAAAATCCCTCACAAGCTGGAAAATGAATTTCATATAGCTCAGCCCTGAAATCATCTCGTTATAGGCACCGAATTCGGAAAAATATGATGAGAGTCTTGAGATGGAAATCTGCAGACCTGAGCTGTTTATCGCAGATTCCAGCCGGGAACCAAGCTGCATTATCAAAGTCCTGACCCGGTTTTTGTTGCTGTAGTCAGAGAAGTTCAGAATCTCAAGTATCAGTTCAACGAGATTTTCAAGCTTTGATATTTTTGACTTGCCCGATACAATGAATTTGGGAAATACATGGGTACTGTCATCATTCCTGATGTAAGCATCCGCTGAAAAATGCAGTCCTCCCGTATGAAGATTAATCTGTGTATCAAGTTTTTCGTAAGAAAAATTCTTCGTATCAATATCCGCAAGAAGGGTGGCCAGAACCTGAAGATACGGAATAAGCTCTTCAGATACCCCTTTGGTATCGAAAAACAGTTTCAGATATACTATCTGATTTGTTTCCTGCGGAAAATAAATGATCTTTTCCCCATTCAGGTTTCTTTCAATTACAGGAAGATGCTCCGCTTTTTTTTCAAGATCTTTCCGGGAAATCAAAGGTATTCTCAAAAGGTCCTCCGGCGAGTCCTCCATTCTCTGATAAACCTCAAGATCCCTCGTATCACTAACAAGCCTCTCAATATCAACCTCTGTCATCGTCTCTCTTGTTTTTTTGAGTTTCTCCCTTCTTTGATTCTCCATTTCCTCGCCAAGTCCCCTTTTGGGCGAAATAACCGCCAAAAGCCCATGGCTGTTTCGAACCAAATGGTTTTCCAGAAGCTGTTCAAAATAATCATTTTTTATTCCATCCCTCAGCTTTTCAATAAGTCCTTC
>JADFZC010000243.1 GCA_015232735.1 Oligoflexales bacterium
TCCCTACCACATTTATATTGGATTATTTTTGGTCGGGAATCTGGGGATGGCCTTATATTTTTACCAGGGGCTGAGTTTTTCGGGGCTTCTATTGTCCCTCTTGTGTTGTGCTCTGTCTTTCAATATGGGTTCCTTGCTGGTTGTCGAAGGACCGATGCTCCTTGTTTTTTCCTTGGCGGTTTATAAAACCAGGACAAAAATCCTCCCTCTGATAATACTCGGTCTGCTTCCCCCTTATTTCTACCTGACCGCCAGAAAACCTTATGGAATTTATAATAGCTATAATCAGGTTCAGCCTGACTGGCTTGGACTTGTCAAGCCCAGCTTCAAGGAGACGTGGAGATATTTCAGGGATGGGTTTCAATATTTTCCAATGCCCGGATTGACGGCCATTTATGTCGGACTTTTTTTTCTGATACCGCTTCTTGCCGGGTTTTATTATTTTGTGAGGATTTCAAAAAAGGAAAAAGAGGATACTTCGGCAACGATAAAAAAATCGGCGATTATTCTGGGATTTGCTGTTCTTCTGTCGGTGAGCGGCATGTTCCCGTATCTGGCTGTGGGGAAAATTCCACATCCTTATTCGGGAGACAGCCGGCATGCGCTTCCCCTGTTCTGTTCGATACCTTTTTATTATGTGGGGATTAGATCCCTTTTGACTTCTCTGGTGCATAGAATTAACGCCGGAAGATATCTTGATCTGCTTGCGGCAACCCTCATAACAATTATCATGTTTGGAAATATCAACAATTACATCGGCTGGGATTACGACAATTTCAGGCAGCAGGCGATATATGCCTCATTGAGGAAACATGTTGACGACTTTAAAAATTGTGATTTGGCGGCCTTTACCCAGCAGCCCCGTCCCTATGCCCCATATGAGTGGTCTGCGATACTCGCGGATGTTACGGGATCCGAAAGGATTGTTGTCGGCTGGGATGTCGTTGATGCCAAGGCAAGGGCCGACCAGCTCATGAGTCTCAAGGAGACCTCGAAGTTTGAGTATAGGGGACTTAGCGGCTGGTATATGGCAGATGAGTATTCAGGCGGCAGTCGTGCCTGCAATGTCACTGTCAGCTCGAATGTAACGGATGACAGAAGTCTTGAAAGTTATGTCAATCTCAAAATTAATGAACTTTTTCATATTGAAAGGTTTGGTGATATAGTGGGGGGGTGGTATTCCTCACAGGTGGTGCATATGTAGCATTATTTTTTGCATTGTAATTTGGATCATTTTTTCGAGGTGAAAAAAAATGAACCCTTTAGGTTTTTCCATCATTATTCCTGCAAAGGAGATAAGTTCATATCTGCTTGAGGCGATACCCGTTACGCTTGCCCTTGAATACAGGGATTTTGAGATAATCATTCTGCCGAACGACCCTCCCGGAAAGAATCTTCCGGATGTTTTAAGGCACGAGAAAATTTCGATAGTTCCTACCGGCAGGGTCAGTCCGGCTGCAAAGAGGGACCTTGGGGCCGAGAAGGCAAGATATGGCTATCTCGCTTTCCTGGATGACGATGCCTATCCAAAATCGGACTGGCTTTTGAAGGCCCAGGCGCTGTTCAGGGAGAAAAAGGTGGCCGCTCTCGGCGGACCTGCGATGACGCCGCCCAATGCCGCCTTGTTTGAGAAGGCCTCGGGGCTTTTTTTTGAAACATATGTCGGAGGCGGAGGCTTTGATTATCGCTACAAGCCCGGGAAGGGGCCGTTTTATGTCGACGATTTCCCTTCTGTAAACCTGATAGTGGAAAGGCAGGCATTTCTCAAGGTCGGCGGGTTTGACAGCCAGTACTGGCCGGGTGAGGATACGAAATTCTGTCTTGATTTTGTCAAGGCGGGGTTCAATATCCTGTATTCCCCTGAACTTGTTGTCTGGCATCACAGAAGGAGCAATATTTTTGCCCATCTCTCACAGGTCGGCGGATATGGCAGGCATAGGGGGCATTTTGCCAGGAAGTTTCCCGAAACCTCGGCAAGATTCATATATTTTATGCCCTCGGGATTTCTTGCCGGCAATCTTGCATTTCTTCTCTTTTCATTCGTTCATGTTTTATTTTTCCAGGCATGGCTGTTTCTTCTTGCTTTTTATTTTTTGATCGCCGCGCTCGATGTCTTTTCAAGGACCCGGGAAGTCAAACTTGGACTGTGCACGCTGATGACTATCTATCTTTCACATCTCACATACGGTTTCCGGTTTCTTCAGGGATTCTTCGGCAGATCGGAGTTCAAGAGCAGACTGCTGTAGCCGGAAAAAGAAAATTTATGAAAATTTCGATATCATATCCTCCTGTTCTATCCTGCAAGGGAGTGCCCCTTGTCACGCAGAACCGCCAGTTTCAGTGGTTCAGCGATCCCACCTTTATTTACCCCGTTGTTCCTGCTTCGGCGGCGACGCTTTTGAAAAAGGAGGGTTTTGAAGTTATCTGGGATGACGCCATCGCTATGGCGGTCCCTTATGATACATGGCTTTCAAATACAAGGAAGGCGGCCTCGGACATAATCGTGGTGGAGGCAAAGACGCCGGTCATAAAAAGTTACTGGAAGACAATAAATCAGATAAAAGAGGCGCTGCCGGGGACCAGGGTGGTTCTCATGGGGGATCATGTTACCGCCTTTCCTCGCGAGTCCCTTGAAAATTCGATGGCCGATTACGTCATAACCGGGGGTGATTATGATTTTTCACTTCTCAGCATTGCAAGGAAAATCCGGTCAGGCGGCGGGGGTGAACTTGAACCCGGGATATATTACCGGGAAAATGGCAATATTGTTAATACAGGGCCGTTTGAACTGAAACATGATCTCGACAGCCTGCCCATGATCGACCGGGATCTGACCAGATGGGATCTTTATGCCTTCAAGAATGGAAATTTTAAAAGAACTCCCGGCACCTATATCATGTCCGGAAGGGACTGCTGGTGGGGCAGATGCTCTTTTTGTTCCTGGACGACAATTTATCCGAAATTCAGAAAACGTTCCGTCAGGTCGGTTATTGATGAAATCGGTCATCTTATAGAGAGACATGGCATAAGGGAGATAATGGATGATACCGGGACTTTTCCTGTCGGACCCTGGCTTCGCGAATTTTGTAATGAGATGATAGAACGCGGGTACAACAGGAAGATAAGTCTTGATATCAATATGAGACTGGCTGACTCAGTAGATTTGGACGACATGAAATTGATGAAGAGAGCCGGCTTCAGGCTTGTCCTTGTCGGGATTGAGTCAGCCAACGATTCGACGCTTATGAGAATCAATAAGGGCACCACTCTCGATGAGATTAAAAAGAATCTATGCAATCTGAAGAAAGCGGGGCTCTTTCCCCATATCACCATAATGTTCGGCTACCCGTGGGAGTCTTACGAACAATCGAAAAATACACTGGAATTTGGCAAATATCTCCTCAGGAAGAACCTCGCTTACACGATGCAGGCGACCATTGTAATCCCCTACCCTGGAACGCCCCTATTCAGGCAGTGCAGGGAAAATGGCTGGCTGCTCACGGAAGACTGGGACCTGTATGATATGCGCGGGCCCGTCATGAACAGCGAGGGTTGTGAGAAGGAGATCATGAATTTTGCACAGGAACTTTACAGGGTCTCGTTTCATCCTGAGTTTCTTGCACGAAAGCTCCTTTCCATAAGGGACCTTGATGATTTGAAGTATTTTATGAGGGCCGGGAAAAAAGTCCTTGGGCATATTTTTGATTTCAAGGGATAAGAGTATTTTTAACGATAATGGGGAGCGATTCCGAAAGTGACGTTTGCCATGACGGGAACTCAAGGTGGAAGGCATCCCTGAATTTTTTACATGAAAGACGGGAATTCTTTGCCCTTTTGGCCTTTGATTTATATTCTTCGGTCGGTATCGCCTTGACGTTCTTTACGATGATTGAACTGTCAATTTTTGCGGCTTGCCTGAAGATTTCCTCCGCGAACCCGAACCATGAGGTTTCACCGCTTGATGCCGCATGATAGATGCCGCCTTTTTCCCTGACGATGGCCGAAGGATCCGAGCCTGACTTTGAGAGGATAAGGCTTACCGCCATCGCAAGGCTCCTTGCGGATGTGGGCGCGCCGATCTGATCACCGACTATTGAGAGGGACTCATTTTTTCGGCCGAGCTTAATCATGGTTTTTACAAAATTGTTCCCGTATATCCCATAAATCCAGGAGGTGCGAAGGATAATATATGCGGCGCCTGACGACACGACTGCGCTGTCTCCGGCAAGTTTTGATCTGCCGTATGCGTTGAGGGGATTTGCAGGGTCGTTTTCCACGATTTGTGTCTCATCCATTCTTCCATAAACATAATCAGTTGAAAAATGTATGACAGACGCACCGATTTTTTTTGCCTCTTCCGAGATAATGGATGGGGCGTCGCCGTTTATCCTCAATGCGAGCTCCTCTTCGTCCTCCGCTTTGTCAACGGCGGTATATGCGGCAGGATTGACAATAAGATCCGGTCTTAGTTCCCGGATTGTTTTCGCTATCGAATCACTGTCGCAGAGGTCCATGATAACCCCCTGCGACAGCCAGTTTTCCTCCATGGATGGAAAGGAGGGGATGACCTCCCCGATATGCTGAAGCATATAATAAAGTTCGTACCCAACCTGTCCCGAAACGCCTGTCAGTAAGATTCTTTTTCCAGCCATCTGTCAAATCTGCTTTCAATCAGGGAAGCTTGACATCCTCACCCCACTAAGCCGAAGGCTATAGTGGGGGATTCCTGTCACACTTCAGTGACAGCGATCGATATCCCGATCGGAGAATGTTCATCGAACGAAAGTCGAACCCACTCTCTTATTACCAAGCATCACTGTCTTTCGACTCCACTTGGCAATTCGTGGATGAGATCCACATACACACAGGCGCCTAATGGCAATACTCCTGATTGGCAAAATCTAACAGGAAATTTGAAGCTATGCAACGGCAATTCATC